>JACQKO010000056.1 GCA_016204525.1 Candidatus Levyibacteriota bacterium
GGTGCGTCTGGTCATGAGAAGTCCTCACGAATATTACAAATATCAAATATTGCCAATATTGCAATAGGCGCAAACAGCGATTGGAATATTGGCAGTATTGGTAGTATTGGTACTTATTTGTAGTATTCATATAGTATAATATGTTGATTTGAAAAAACAAACTTTTAAACACGCCGCAAAATCCGCCTATTGGTTCTTGGTGGGATTTATTTTGTCAGGCATGCTACTCTCCTCTTTTGTGCTTTTCTATTTCCAATACACATTTAAAGATAAGGTTATCCCGGGCATTTTTGTAGATAGTATTTATATTGGAGAAAAATCTCGGGCGGACATTGAGGGAGTCTTCAAGGATATGAACGAAAAAATTGGCAAAAGTACATTTATTTTTTCTCAAGGGCCAAATATTGCAACAGTTTCTGCAGAGAAGCTGGGTATTGGATATGACGTTAACTTAATAAGCGAACAGGCATTCAGCCTTGGGAAAACAAAAAATCTTCTCAGCGATACCTATATAATACTTTCTTCTTATATTAATGGCACTTTTCTTTCCTCCCCTTACACATTTAGCGAGGAAAATCTGGTAGAGGAACTTGAGCTAATCCGTAAAACAGTTCACGTAGACCCACAGGATGCTCAATTTAAAGTGGAAAATAACAGGGTCGTAGTATTTCAAGAATCAAGCGTTGGACAAACTCTTGATATTGATTCGTTAAAAAAGGAAATCAGAAAAAATATTAAACAACTTATGACTGACCGCAAGTCAAAAATCTTAGCAATGGAGATTCCTATAAAGATCCTAAAACCTAATGTAACAACAGGAGAGGCAAATAATCTTGGAATAGTTGAAGAAATAGGAACAGGTAAATCAACTTTTGTAGGATCTATTCCAAACAGGTTTTTCAATATAAACTTGGCAACAAGTAGGATTAATGGTGTGTTGGTAGCTCCCGGTGATGAATTTTCTTTTGCAAAATCTCTTGGAGATGTTTCAAAGTTCACAGGGTATAAAGAGGCATTTATTATTCAGGGAGGAAAGACTGTGCTTGGAGATGGAGGAGGGGTCTGTCAAGTATCAACAACCTTATTTAGGGCTATTCTTAATACCGGCCTGCCAATAACAGAAAGATACCCTCATGCATATCGTGTTGGATACTATGAACAGGATTCACTGCCGGGTTTTGACGCCACAGTCTATGTCCCGACTGTTGATTTAAAATTTAAAAATGACACAGAGGAACATATTTTGATTCAGGGAACTGTGGATCAAGTAAACATGACCCTTGCATTCACTTTTTATGGGAAAAAAGACGGAAGGAAGGTTACGATAACAAAACCAACCGTAACAAACGTTGTGCCTGCTCCATCTCCTCTTTATCAAGATGATCCTAATTTGCCAAAAGGAGTCGAGAAACAGATTGATTTTGCAGCCCCGGGAGGCAAATCAGTTTTCACTAGAACTGTGACAAAGGACGGGCATGTAATTAGTAATGATACATTTATTTCCTCTTACCGTCCATGGCAGGCAGTCTATTTAAGAGGAACCAAAGAATAACCTATGGGGGAAATAATTACTGTCGAACAGTCAACTGGCCTCGTGAAGCGGCTGAAACGTGAGGGGAAGAAGATTGTATTGGTGGGCGGGATATTTGATTTAATCCACAGAGGCCATGTTGAGTTTCTTGAAGCAGCAAAAAGAGAAGGAGACGTTTTGATTGTGCTTTTGGAAAGTGATGAAAAAACAAGAGAAATTAAAGGCAAAAACAGACCAATCAATACACGTGAAGACAGAGTTTTTGTATTATCAAGGCTTGTGATGGTTGATTATATTCTTCCCCTCCCCTATTTCAAGGAAGATCAAGATTATGAAAAACTTGTAAAAATGCTTCAACCTGATATAATTGCGGTCACAAAGACAGATATGCTTAAAAATCTAAAAAAAAGATATGCAGAAGCTGTTGGCGGTAAATTAGTTGAAGTTATTTCTAGGATTAAAGAATACTCAACTACCAAAATAGAGGAAAAAATATGAAGAAATTAATTGCAGTTTACATAGCGCTTATAATCGCAGTTATCCTTCTTGCGGTGGCCCGCACGGGTGGCAACTTTTCCCTCCCAAATCCATTCGGGGGAAATACCGAGGCTCAAGTTGGCGATAAAAAGATAAATTTGATTCTTGCAAAATCGGATAAAGATAGGGTGAAGGGGCTTTCGGGAAGAAACAATCTAGCAGAAGATCAAGGAATGTTATTTATCTTTGAAAAAAAGGGGAAATACGGCTTCTGGATGAGAGACATGAAGTTTCCCTTAGATATTATCTACATTGATGATAACACCGTAGTTTACCTCGTCGAAAATGTACCTGCCGGCGCACAGGCTCCAAACTTAACCATTTACGTACCCGATACTGATGCTAATCGAGTGCTGGAATTAAATGCCGGCGGCGCCAAAAAGTATGGTATTAAAAAAGGAACCAAGATAACCTTCAAAGGGGCGGACTGAGCCCCGGCTCCGGCGAGGGGGAGGGAGCCCGGCTGCGAGCGGTAGCGAGACAGCGGTGGAGGTAGTCCGCTTATGCGAATCCTAAGTATTGAAACCTCATGCGACGAAACCGGAGCAGCGGTTGTTGAAAAGAAGGATAGCGAACAATTCGTAAGAGTGCTTTCAAATGTTACTGCAACCTCAGTTGCCCTTCACGCGAAAACCGGCGGAATAATTCCTGAGTTTGCGGCCCGCGAACAAATAAAGGCAATAATTCCCGTCATTGTTCGCGCTCTGCTCGAATCCGAGAAAACAAGGTTCAACCTTAATCAGCCTCAACGAAGGTTGAACCTTAACGAGAAAAAGGTTGAACAAGCAAATTTTATTCTTCGAAAGAATATTGATGCGATTGCTGTAACGCATGGGCCCGGATTAATTGGATCACTACTTGTCGGAGTCGAAACAGCAAAAACTCTATCTTTTGCCTTTGACAAACCGCTTATTCCCGTTCACCATCTCCTCGCCCACCTATTCGCCAATTTCATTGGCGAAATTTCCAATTTCCAGTTTCCAGTTTCCAATTCGACATTTCCGTTCATAGGATTAATCGTCTCCGGCGGCCACACAGACTTACTACTTTTCGAATCGGTATCAGAATTTAAATGGCTGGGCGGAACCCGAGATGATGCGGCGGGAGAGGCGCTTGACAAAATCGGAAGACTTCTTGGACTCCCTTATCCCGCCGGGGCTGAGATAGAACGCCGCGCGAACATGGTTCGGAAAAGTTCGATTAACTTTAAGAGTCCTCTGCTAAATACAGAGGATTTTGATTTTTCATTTTCAGGCTTGAAAACCGAAATTTCAAGGTTCATTGCCAAAAAACATTTAACCGAAAGGTTAATTAATGAGATTTGCTATGCAATACAGGAGGCAATTTTTGCTGTTTTGATCAAAAAAACTATTCGAGCAGCAAAATTGTACAAAATAAACAAACTTGCCCTTGGTGGCGGCGTATCTGCAAATAATTCTCTACGAGAATTATTTAAATTAAAAATTAAAAATGAAAAATTAAAAATTAAGGTGTTTGCTCCGCAAAAAAATTATTCTACGGACAATGCGGCGATGATAGGGTCTTATGCTTTGCTAAACTACAAACCCGTTCTCTGGAAGAAAATCACCGCCGAACCAGACCCGTACTTTGACTGGCTCCTTGCAAAATTCGTTTAAGTCCTTTACAATTCACAACTTCTGTCTGCTATACTGATTTGTATTATGAAAAGTCTAATTTTAGTTGAGTCGCCTACTAAGGCTAAGACCTTAGCGAGGTTTCTTGGAGAAAAATATGATATACAAGCGTCTATGGGGCATATCCGTGATTTGCCAAAAGGAGCGCTTGGAGTTGATATAGAGCATGACTTTAAACCCTCATACGTAATTCCAAAGGACAAGAGGAAAATAATGGAAGGATTAAAAGAAGAAGTTAAAAAAGTTGACCAAGTGATACTTGCGACAGATCCGGATCGCGAAGGGGAAGCGATATCTTTTCATCTTAAAGAAATTCTTTCGGACGAAAATAAGAAGGCAAAGTTTGAGAGAATTGTTTTTCATGAAATTACACCTGCGGCAATAAATGCGGCGCTAGAACATCCAAAGGATATTGATATGAACCTTGTTGCGGCCCAAACCGGAAGAAGAATTCTTGATCGTGTCGTGGGATATAAACTTTCTCCTATTCTTTGGATGAAGATTAAGAAGGGACTCTCAGCAGGTCGTGTTCAATCAGTTGCCTTAAGATTTATTGTTGAGCGCGAACGTGAGATCGAAAAATTTAAAAGCATTACATTCTATCGATTATTTGTAATTGCGAATAAGAAAAACAGCAATCGACCAATTTCATTCGAACTAGTAAAAATAAACGATGAACCAATCGAAAAAACTACGACCCTAATGCTTTATGATGGAGAATACAAATATGCTGAAACACATTTGTCAAATACAGACGCCGAATCAATCAAGAATGAACTATCTAACAAAGATCTTTTAGTTACAGATGTTACTCAAAAAGAAACAAAACGAGCTCCATATCCTCCATTTACTACATCCCTTCTTCAGATCGAAGCGTCTCGTCGTTTTGGATATACAAGCAAGAGAACCATGAGTTTGGCCCAAAGACTATATGAGGAAGGTTTCATTACTTATCATAGAACCGATTCCTATAACATTTCAAATGACTTTATTTCTCAAGCAAGGAATTTCATTGAGAAAATGTTTGGCAATAAATATCTACCTACCTCTCCTCGTATTTATCATACAAAATCAAAACTTGCGCAAGAAGCACATGAGGCAATTCGTCCTACTAATTTATCTGAAGACAAAAAGACTGTAACTGCAAAACTCGGAAGTGATTTTGCAAAGCTCTATGACCTTATCTACAAAAGGGCTTTGTCAACTCAAATGTCAGATGCTGTCTTTTTATCAACACATGTCGAAGCCTCCGCCAACACCAAGTACGATTTTGTGGCAAATGGCCGTGTTATGAAGTTCGACGGGTTCTTAAAAATCTGGTTTTACGAAGACGAAGAGCAATTGATACCGGAACTTAAAAAAGATGAAAAACTAGATCTAAAAGAAGTGAATATTACTGCTCACAATACAACTCCTCCCCCAAGATACAATGAAGCCTCTTTAATCTCGTCTCTTGAAAAACATGGAATAGGAAGGCCATCTACTTATGCTCCTATTATCTCGACAATTGAGGCAAGATTTTATGTTGAAAAAGAAGAGAACCGCTTTAAGCCAACTGAAATAGGAACTCTGGTGAATGATTTTTTGGTTAAAAATTTCTCAACAATAGACGATATTTCTTTTACAGCGTCTATGGAAGACAAACTTGATGAAGTAGCAGACGGAAAAACTGATTGGGTACCGGTCATAAAAGACTTTTATGGACCGTTTGAAAAACATCTTAAAGACGCTGAGGATGAAAAGAAAATTAAAATCGAACCAGAGAAAACAGGCGAGAAGTGTCCGCAAGACGGCGGAGATGTGGTAATTCGAATTGGAAGGTTTGGCAAATTTAAGGCTTGCGCCAATTTTCCTAATTGTAAATTTAAAGAATCATTCGCAGAAGAATCAGGATATTTATGCCCTCGTGATTCCGGAAAAATGGTTTTAAAGCGAACTCACCGCGGAAGAACTTTCTACGGGTGTGTAAACTATCCAAAATGCGATTTTGCCGTGTGGACTAAATCACAGCTTATAAAACAGGCGATCCTTTCGAATAAACCCCAACAGCCCCAATCCCCCGAATCTCCCCAATCAACCCAAGCAAATTAGGTATAATATGCTTTATGAGGCTAGATGCTTACAAACTTAGGAGGACTCAAGCATTGGAAAAAGATAAACGAAAGATTCGGAAAAATGAAATTTACATTGTTCTTGATAACGTGCTTGATACATATAATGTGGGGGCAATTTTTCGATTGGCAGATGCTGTAGTTGCAAAAAAACTCTTCCTTTGCGGATACACTGAAACCCCGCCTAATTCCCGAATCAAGAAGGCTTCGATTAATACAACCGAATGGGTCGAATGGCAGCATTTTGATGATGCCAAATCCGCCATCTTACATCTTAAATCTTACATCTTAAATCTAAAAGTAATTGCAATTGAACAAAGTCCAAAAAGCATTCCGTACACAGAGGCAAATTATGAATTTCCGATCGCGCTAGTAGTTGGGAATGAAACCCACGGCGTTTCAAAAGAAGTCCTTGAGATAGCTGATCAAATCGTGGAACTCCCCCTGTTCGGAGTAAATGTGAGCTTGAATGTAATGGTCAGTTTAGCAATAGTTCTTTACGAATCCATCGAGAAAAATAAATCATAAACCCCTCGCATTTGCAACAAAGAGCGTTAAATTTTTGAGAGAGAACGCGTCAGGGGGATTCCTCGGCCCCGCCGTAGGCGGGGATCGAGGAGGGGGTGAAATCACCCGACAAGTGATCGAACAAAAATAGCTCGACTTGCAAGCGAGGCCACTTTTGGTACTTTTGGTGGTGCAAAAGTACAAAAATAAATTGTGGTAAAATAGGAGTCCGATGAATTCTGATCTGCTCGTGATAGCTTCGATTATTATTGTCGGATTTGCGATTGTAATTTATTTTATTCGAAAACAAAATTCGAGCTCCGATTCTTCCCTAATCGAGTGGCTTAAAACTATGCAGACCTCATTCGACCAAAACACGAAAACAATGAATTCCACTCTTTTATCGAACTCTAAGCAACTAAATGAGAGGCTTGATAATGCGGCAAGAGTTATTGCTGCAGTTCAGAAAAATATTGGCGAGATGTCTGAAATTGGACGCAGCATGCGAGATCTTCAGGAGTTTTTACAGAGTCCAAAACTCAGGGGGAATATTGGTGAGCAAGTTCTAAAAGAACTCCTATCTCAGTTATTACCGAAACAATCTTTTCATCTTCAATACGCATTTAAAAACGGAACTATAGTTGATGCCGCTATAAAAACCGAGGCCGGAATGATTCCTATAGATTCAAAGTTTCCAATGGAGAATTTCAGAAAGATGCATTCGGCAAATTCGGACTCTGAGAAAAAAGCGGCAGAAAAAGAATTCGTCTCAGATGTTAAAAAGCATATTGATGACATTTCTAAAAAGTATATTTTGCCAACTGAAGGCACAATCGATTACGCGTTAATGTATGTTACGTCCGAATCTGTTTATTACGAAATAGTAAACAACTCCACTCTTTTTGACTACTCTCAAGAATTTAGAGTATTACCTGTTTCGCCCATGACTTTTTATGCTTACCTACGAGCAATCCTCATGGGTTTTGAAGGGCAAAAAATTACCCAACATGCCCAAAAAATACTGGCAGGACTCCGCTCAATTCAAAAAGAGTACGAAAAAGTTGGTGAGAATCTCGATACGCTAAATAAACATGTAACCAATTCCTACAATATGATGGGGCAAATCGATAACGGTTTCTCAAAACTGGGCGAGAAAATAAAGACCACGTCAACCCTAGAACAAGAAGAAAAGGAACTCCTTGCAAGCTAATAGCCGGGGAAATCTTCGCTTTTTATATTTTCCTCCCGAACCCCCATGCTTTTAGCTAACTTTTCCATTGCTTCTACAAATCCTCCCGGTCCAGAGATATAAAAAAGCGAATCTAAAAGATCCGGAACATTTTTACTAATTTTCTCCTCATCAATTCGTCCATCTTCAGAGGTTACCACATAGGCCACTTTTCGAGCATCATCAGAAAGCGCATTTAATTCTTCTTGAAAAATAATTTCATTCCTATTGCTAAAAGACACCATTAACGTAAAAGGGATAGCTATTTTTTTGTCGCGCAAATAAACCAACATTGATCTTGCAGGAGTAATTCCGATACCTCCGGCCAAATACACTTTCCCCTTTGTGTCTTGTTCATCTAGGACGAACGTTCCGTGCGGCCCCCGCATTTGAACTTCTGAACCAATGGGCAAACTGCCAAGCGTTTTTTTAAAAGAACTTTTAAGTATTCTTGTCGTAATCATTAAATGCTCTTTTTCAGTTGGAGATGATGCAATTGAAAAGAAACGTGATGTCCCACGATCGTCAGGGTTTTCAATATTAAGAACCATTTTTATATATTGTCCTGGGATAAATTCGAATGTTGAAGCTCTTTCGAAATAGAAGGAATATGTGTCACGCGTAAGCTCTTCTTTTTTTATTAATCTAGAGGTAAAACTTTGGGGTGGATTCGGCATGGAAATAATATAAAATATTTCTTGCTTTTATACAACATCTTATGCTAAATTATTTATATTATGCAAAAACCTATTATTCTAATTCTCATCGCAGCTATTTTAGTAATCGGGGCCCTGTTCTTTTTAGTCTCTAAAAATCCTAGGAAGATTGGCCCCGGGTCAGCACCTATCCCCCGAACTGAAGTTACAGTAGGAAAAAACGGCTTCTCTCCACAGTCGCTAACAATTAAAAAGGGTGACACAGTGGTATGGATTAATCAAAGCGGAGAAGATGCAACTGTTAATTCTGACCCCCACCCCACCCACAATTTGCACAGATTCTTAAATCTTGGCCAATTTCCATCCGGATCTTCTGCTGAAGCCACCTTCAACGAGGCAGGAACATTTGGCTATCATAATCATTTCAATCCTTCCCAAAAAGGCACAATAGTGGTAAAATAAATACTACCAATACTACAAATGCCACAAATACTACAAATATCTCAATGATTCATTGAAATATTGGTACTTATTGGTAGTATTTGACATTGGTAGTATTACGAGCGGAGCGAGTATGTGTTACAACTGTGGATGTGAGATGCCCGATGATGACATGGGCCATCCAAAAAACATAACAGAAAAAACCTTTGAAGAAGCCGCAAAAGCAGAAGGCCAAACAGTTGAAGAAGCAAAGAAAAATACCCTCGCTCTCCTCAAGAAACAACTCGGCGAAAAATGATCACGCTTTGCGTGATCATCCTGAGTGAACGAAGTGAGTCGAAGGATCTCTTGTGGTAAAATAAACCACATTTATGGCTCTTGATTTAAACCCCGAACAGAAAAAGGCAATAGAACACAAAAGCGGACCGCTTCTTATAATTGCCGGCGCGGGAACAGGCAAAACCACTGTCATTACAGAAAGAATTAAATATCTGATTAAACAGAAACTGGCAAGACCGGAAGAAATTCTTGCTTTAACTTTTACTGACAAGGCTGCCAAAGAAATGGAAGATCGCGTTGATCGAATGATGCCCTACGGATATACGCAAATGTGGATCTCAACATTTCATACCTTTTGTGACCATCTCTTGCGGCAAGAAGGAATCGCAATAGGACTTACTCCCAATTTTAAATTGATGACCGAATCTGAAAGCATTATGTTTCTCAAAAGGAATTTATTTAAACTTGACCTTGAATATTTCCGCCCGCTTGGAAATCCAAATAAGTTTCTCGAGGCGCTTCTTACCCACTTCGCCCGCCTTGCCGATGAAGATATAACCTCTGACGAATATGTTCGCTTCGCTCAAAGTCAAAACTCAAAAGTCAAAACTCAAAATTCAAAAGAGGAAGAAATTCTTGAGAATAAAAAGACATTGGAATTGGCAAATGCTTATAAGCAATACTCGAACTTGAAGCTAAAAGAGGCCATGCTTGATTTTGCCGATCTAATTGCTCAAGCATTGTTTCTACTTAGAACCAGAAAAAATATTTTAAAACACCACCAAGATCAATTCAAGTATATTCTAGTCGACGAATTTCAAGACACTAATTTTGCACAAAATGAACTTGCTATACTTTTGGCAGGAACTAAACAAAATATTACGGTTGTTGCCGATGATGATCAGGCAATCTACCGCTGGCGCGGAGCCGCTCTTTCAAATGTTATTCAATTTCGAAATAATTTCCCCAAAGCCACAATCATTACATTAATTAAAAACTATCGATCAACACAAGAAATTCTAGACCGCGCTTATGCAATGATTCAGAACAATAACCCCAACCGCCTGGAAGTCGTTGAAAATATTAACAAAAAATTAATTTCTGAAAGAAGAATTCGAGGCAAATCTGTCGAATTCATACTCACGGACCGTGTTGATGAAGAGGCGGAAAAAATCGCCCAGAAAATTAAATCAATAATGAAAAGATCAAACTTCAAATATTCCGATATCGCAATTTTAGTCCGCGCAAACAACCATGCCCAACCTATCGCAGTTGCCCTCACAAGAAATAAGATTCCCTACCAATTTTTAGGGCCTTCCTATCTCTTCCAACAAGAAGAAATAAAAAATTTAATTGCCTATTTTAAGGTTCTTTATAACCTTGAAGATTCGGTATCTCTATATCGAATTTTAAGCATGGATATATTTGGCCTAACTTCACGAGAGATTAACCATCTTCTTGCCTATACCCGCAAGAGAAATTGGACTCTATTTGAAGCGCTTGAGAATGCTGACGAAACAAGATTGCCGAATGAGGGAAAAGTAAAAGCCAACAGAATCGTCAAGATGATTCTAAGACATCTGGAGAAAGTTAAGCGCGATTCTCCCGGACAAATTCTCTATTATTTTTTGCTCGATTCAGGGCTCTTAAATTCGTTTCTCGACATCAAAACCGAGAAGGACGAAAAAGAAGCAAATAATATCGCAAAGTTTTTTGACAGGATTAAAACTTTTGAAACTTTAAATCCCGATGCAAACATTTATTCAATTGTTGACTGGCTTGACCTTCAAATGGAGATGGGGGACAGTCCTCTTGTGTCTGACATAGACTTTAAGGAGATTAATGCAGTCAATATTTTGACAGTCCATTCAAGCAAAGGTCTTGAGTTCCCGGTTGTTTTTATGGTGAATCTTGTAGTCGACAGGTTCCCAACGCGTGAGAGACGAGAAAAAATTCCTTTAGACGAACAGTTAATAAAAGAGATCCTGCCAGAAGGTGATCATCATCTTGAGGAGGAGAGACGACTTTTTTATGTAGGGATGACTCGAGCGCGTGATCTATTGTTTTTCACTGCCTCAAGGTTTTATGCAGACGGAAAGCGAGAAAGAAAAATATCGCCCTTTGTGTTTGAGGCACTCCCCGACCTTTCAAAGAAAATCGAAATCGAACAGGAGGCAAAACAATTATCATTTACCGAAACAATAAAAGACTACCAAGAAACTCCCCAGAAGCTAACAGCCAATAGCCAACAGCCAATAGCTATAGAGCGAATTTCTTATTCCCAATTGCAAAGTTTTGATATCTGCCCTCTTCATTTCAGGGCAAGACATTTACTAAATTTACCAACACCTCAAACCGCTCCGCTTTCTTTCGGAAGCTCGATTCACGATGCTTTCTATTATTTTTACGAGGCTCTTAGACATGGAAAGAAGCAAACATTATCCGACTTTTTGAATTTACTGCAGGCAAAATGGATCTCAGAAGGATATTCAGATAAGTCTTATGAGAGAAAGATGTTTGCTTTGGGCGAGAAGATAGTCAAGGATTATTATAAAAAAATGTTTGATCCCAAGAATCTACCTATTTCTCTTGAGTTGCCTTTTGCTTTTTTTCTAAATCGCGATAAAAAACCGCCGGTTAAAATTGTTGGCAAAATCGACAGGATAGACAAAATTGAGAATGGAAAAATTGAAATTGTTGATTACAAGACAGGAAAATCTGAGGGAATGTCGCAATTCAACTATACACTGCAACTTGGTGTTTATGCTCTGGCCGCAACAGAAGTTGAAGACAAAATTTTAAAACAAAAGCCTGAAAACATTAGAGTTTCGCTTTTGTATCTTGAAGAAGGTAAGAAGAAATCGGAAGATATGACTCAGGAACGAATAGATGAAATTCGCGAAATGATTCTTAAGAAGATCGAACAAATCGAATCAAGCGAATTCAAATGCTCAAGAAGCATCCTCTGCCAGAATTGTGAGTATAAAATACTATGTCAAACAAACTGATGTTTATACTGCTTGCACTGAGCGAGCGTAGCGAGTCGAACGGACAAAATCTTGTGCAATCCCAACTAAAAATGCCAGGAAGAGAGTAAGCCAGATTCTGTTCTTAGACTGTCATCTATCTAAGTAACGATATTTTTTCGTCAACTTCCCGCCTCATCGGCGGGTGCTCTCAACCCCGATACTCCTGTAATGCAAGTAATAACGTATCGGAAGGGGACGCACCATTCGGTGCATCCTTCGAGATTGCAGCGGGTAGGATTCCCAAGTTTCACCCTCACTCTTCTCTGTTGGTCTCAGATCCTGTTAATTCAGGATCTGTTTCGAGCGCCACTTGTGAGCAAAGTGCTCGAACACTGGAACTTGCGTTCCGGAGCTTACGCCCCATCCCCGGCATTACACCTGTCTGGACTTTCCTAGACGCACCAGAACGGTACATCTCGACAATCCTTCTTCCTGGCTTACGTATTATATAACAAACTCGTTCATGAGGCAAACCGACACGAGGGGCGACCTGAGCGCTTAGCGAAGGACCTCGTGCCTAATTAGCCTCAAAATTCTCTCCTCAAAACCCGGTTGACCAATATCAAACCATACAATATTTTTATTCTTCTTGAACCATGTCATTTGCCTTTTTGCATATTGATAATCGGAGATCACCCACTTCTCCTTTGCCTCCTCAAGTTTTATTTTTCCGGCCAAATAATCAAACAATTCCTTGTAGCCACTTGCTTTTCTTAGCTGGGAAGATAATTGTTCATAGTTTTTAAATAATTCTTTTGCTTCGTTAATTGCCCCCATTTTTAATCTTTTCTTAACTCGAGCTATAATTCGCTCCTTTAGATCGTCCATCGAAGTCTTAAGGCCAATTATTAAAACTTCGCTTTCTCTTAATACAGCTGTCGAATTGTTTTTGGTATGATCGATCATTCGATCACTAATTGAGACTTCAATTGCGCGTACTAATCTTCTTCTATTTTTAACATCGGATTTATTCATCTTATTAAAACGCTCAGGGGAGAGATTTCGTAAATTTTCCTGAAGCTTTTCGAGAGATAAACTCTCAAGTTTTTCTCGAAGTTTTTGATTTGGAGGAATATTAATCGTTTCGATTTTCCCAAATAACGAATCCATATAAAATCCCGTCCCCCCAACAATAATTGGAATTTTATTTTCTTTCTTTGCTTTTTCAACCAAAGGGCGAACTTTTTCAATAAACTCTCGAACTGAAAAAGATTGACTTGGGGATAAAATATCTACAAGATACGTTGAAACAGATTTATCTTTTCCGGAGATTATATCAGCACCGCGATAAACTTGCACGGAGTCGGCGGAGATTAATATTGAGGGAAGTAATTTTGAAATTTTAAGAGCAAGATCGGTCTTCCCAACCGAAGTTGGACCTACAATAAATATAGCTTTCTTCACGAGCTATTATACTCATTCCTAATCTCTAGTATCTAGTATCTCCTATCTCACTGCCTTCTTGAGACTTTTACCGGGGGTAAATCCGGGTGCGTTTCTTGCTGGGATTGTAATTGCCTCACCTGTTTTTGGATTTCTTCCTTTTCGTTGCTTTCTGGCCCGGAGTGAAAATGTACCAAATCCTGTCAAAACCACCTTCTCTCCGCGTTTTAACGAGTCTCGAATACCATTAAGAAAGACCTTGGTTGCTTCTTTTGATGCTTTATTTGTAAGGTTCGCCTTTTTTGCAACGAGCTCAATAAGCTCTTTTTTCGTTACTGACAACTTATATCACCCCCATTCGGATTGAGTTTGTTGGAAAATCGAAAATGCATAAAGAGTTTTGCTTGATTTAACGATAACTCTTAAAAGAGAGTTTGTCAATAGATTGATTTGACGGCTAGATTCGAAATTCTACTCTTTGGGTTCGGAGACTCTGAATTCGCGGATCGCAGTGACGCGCACAACCCCCGGGACTATTAATTTTTTATCAATCTCCTCTTTTATTCTTTTAGCGGCAATCGTTGTTTCAATGTCATCTAATTTTCCGGGATCAATAATAATTCTAAGTTCGCGCCCTGCTTCAAATGCGAACGCATCTGTTACCCCCTCGAAATTCTTTGCAATCTCTTCCATGTCGCGGATTCTCTTAACATATTCTTCTACATCCTCATGTCTTGCGCCGGGCCTACCACCTGATGCAGCATCAGCTATGTAAACTAGAGCTGATTCAATTGATGAAAAAGGCTTATCTTCATGATGCTCAGCCACCGCGTTGACTACCTCCCGAGGCATTTTGTATTTCTGTAATAATTCGACTCCTAATTGCACGTGGCTTCCTTCCTTGTCCGATACAACTTTACCTATATCATGAAAAAGTGCCCCGAGTTTTGCGATTTCAACATTCGCGCCAACTTCTGCTGCCAAGTGACTTGCAATTCTTGCTACTTCAAGTGAGTGAACAACCAAATTTTGCCCAAAAGAAGTTCTAAATTTAAAGCGGCCTAACATTGATAAGAGATCCGGATGAATATTTAAAGCTCCAATTTCCTCAGTGATTTTTTGCCCTTCTTCAAATAGGATTCTTGCAACTTCTTTTTTCTGTAGCTCAACGACCTCTTCTATTCGGATTGGCTGAATTCTCGTATCTTTAATTAACAGTTCCAGGGCCCGTCTTGCAATTTCACGACGAACCGAATCAAAAGATGAAAGTCTTATTATTCCCTCTTCATCGAGCCCCACGTCAACTCCAGTTGCAGTCTCAAAAGCGCGAATGTTACGTCCTTCCTTGCCGATTATTCTACCTTTGATATCTTCATCAGAAATCTTTATGACCGAAACAGTGTACTCAGGAATTATATCCAGCGCGCCATGCCTGAGAGCATCTGATAAAATCTCTTGTGCTCTCCTGTTGGCTGTAAGTTTTGCTTCTTCTTCTGCTTCGCGCATTATGCGAGCAATATCTTCAAGGGCCTCATCACGCGCCTCGTCAAGAATAATCTTTTTGGCTTGATCCATCGAGATGCGAGAAATCTCCTCAAGCTTCTTCTGATATTTTTGTTTTGTATTGTCCATATATTTTTACTTGCCCTGAGCGCCTACTGTGAGCAAAGTCGAACCGTAGCCGAAGGGCTTGTTATCCATAATGATAATCAAGCCAAAAGAAGATAACGCCTAAAACTTAGGCGGTTCGAAGTATTCGAATTGGTTGAAGACACACTTCCATTGGCTCAATCGTAAGTATTATACCAACTTAATCCTTGCATTTCAATTACATCTATGATATATTAAGTATGACCGAGTGGATGCCGCACCGACGTAATCATTCGTCGCTTAAGCATTCTTCAGTCGTTTACCGACCTCGGTCTTTTTTATTTCTTTTAAAAGTTCAACTCGCGAAATTGTTTTCTTCGCTTGAATTTTCCTTATATAGATTTTATACCCCTTCAAATGAGCTTGTACCCGTCTCCCTATGTTGCCGAACAGAATTTCGGGTCTCCTTTTATTTTCCTTAATCATCCCTAGAAGAATTTCTTTAATTACAGCTTCTTTGCCAAAATATTCGCGATCAATAGTAATAGTATCTTTATCTAAATTTCTCTTTATAAGAACCGCTAACCCAGCGCAAAAAACAAATAGAACATAATTCCTAGGTTGTTTATTTAGTCTAAAAATCTCCTGTAATTGTCTTTTTGTCTTCGCCTTAATTAGGATTGCGTCCCATTCTTCCTCATTTGCCAAACAAAGAACAGTGTCTTTATCCGTCTGCTCAATTTTGCCGGACTGATCAATTTGAAATTGCCCTTTCCTCGCCATTCAATTATCTTAACATAGGTTTGAAAGTTGACAACTTTGAATTGTTGTGAGATTATCAATCTATGGCTGAGGGTAAAGGAGATATTATAGATGCAGGCCCCAATGACTACAGAGTTGTAAGTGAAGTTCGAGAACCAGTCCAGGCTACTGATCGTCCTCCTGAAATTCAACCTGATTCTCTTAGAAGTGTCATCGAAAACGCAAGTCCTGAAGTCCGCAAGGCTACCGCAGATCTCTTAAACGGCCTAGCAGAAGTAGTTGCCGGCGTACAGGGAAGAAGCGACGCCTCTGTTCCAGAATCATGGAAACGCCAAATGGGAGTCTCTGAAGCTACTGTGTCTCCCGAAACTAGTCAAGCTACAGAAACACCTGCTCTAACACCTCCAAAACCCGGTAATTCCTAGACATCACCTCTTGGGTTGATATAAACTTGTAATAATGTTCATAAAAAACTTTGATGACCTTGCCAGGACGCCTGAAAGAAAGATTGTTTTAGAGCTTGTTGAGGCTGCTTTGGCTTCGATTCAGCCGGAGAAAGTATTCGAACAAAACATTCGCCGTCATGGCAGTATTTTAACAATTGTAGATCAGGAATTCGATTTAGATAATTTCGAACGCGTCTTCCTTCTTGGATTTGGTAAAGGTTCTGCCGGTAATTCGAAGCTGCTTGAAAAATTAATTTTAGACAAACTGACCGAAGGATACGTTATTGACACAGATGTAGAGCAATTCGAAAAGATTAAATTTACAAAAGGTACTCATCCTCTTCCGTCTGAAACGAACTATAAATTCACTCAAAAGGTTCTTGAAAGGCTTTCAAATTTAAACGAACAAGACCTTGTTTTGATTGTTATTTGCGGCGGCGGATCCGCAATGTTTGTCTATCCTCATGCTATTTCGCTCGAACAAAAGATCGCGGTCGGAAAGTCTCTTTTGAAATCCGGAGCAAGTATCACAGAGATGAATATAGTCAGAAAACACTTATCAAATGTAAAAGGCGGCGGATTGGCACAAATTTTGTACCCCGCAAAAGTGGCAGCTTTGATTTATTCAGATGTTCCCGGAAATGATCTATCAACCATCGCATCAGGCCCAACAGCCTATGATCCGACAACAATCGAGGATGCAATTCGCATCATTAAAAAATATAATCTCGAACAAGAATTAAACTTGGCCCGTGACGCTTTTATTGAAAATCCTCATGATAAAAAATATTTTGAAAATGTCCATAATATGATCGTTCTCAGTAATGACACGGCGCTTTCCGCCATGAAACAAAAAGCCGAACGTCTCGGGTGGCAAACAAACATTTTTTCCGATCGATTTGAATCCGAAGCACGCAAGGCAGGTAAGAAATTGATTTCATCAACTCATCATAATTCAATTCTTCTTGTTGGGGGAGAAACAACCGTTCATGTTGCAAAAAAAAGCGGTCGAGGCGGGCGGAATCAAGAAGTAGTTTTAGGAGCGCTTGAGCACGTCGACCGCGATATTACAATTTGTTCGTTCGCTTCTGATGGTTGGGATAATACCGAACACGCAGGGGCAATCAGCGATTATAAAACAGTCGAACAGGCAAAAGCATTAGGGATTGAACCCCTAAAATATCTTGAAAAGAATAACTCTTTCGTTTTTTTTAAAGAAACACGCGATGGGATTATCACCGGAAGACTCCCTTCAAACGTTTCAGATTTAATGATAATATTAAGAAAGTGATTGAGGAAATACATGACGAGAAATTAAAAGACTTGGAGCTTAAGGCTACAAGGGCTCGGGAGCTTGTGATCGAATCCTTACTTGAGGCAGGATCGGGACACTCCGCGGGACCTTTGGGAATGGCGGA
>JACQKO010000058.1 GCA_016204525.1 Candidatus Levyibacteriota bacterium
AGGAATTATAAATTTAGTCGGTGCTCTTGGTCCGGAGCTTGCCTTTGACGCTCTTTGGTATCACTTAACAATTCCAAAACTCTACATTCAGGAAGGAGAAATATTCTTCATTCCGGGAAACCTCCTTTATTACTCGGCAATGCCTAAACTTATTGAAATGTTGTATATTCCGGCACTAGCCTTAGGTGGTGAAGTAGCTGCAAAACTCATCCATTTTTCGTTTGGAATCTTAACGCTGTTTGTCTTATATAAGCTCTCAAGATTATTTCTTTCGAAAACATTTTCATTGTTAGTGCTAGCTGTTTTCTATTCGAATTTGGTTGTGGCGTGGCAGTCAACGACAGCTTATGTGGATTTGGGTAGAACTTTTTTTGAAGTTTTGGCTTTGTTTTTCTTAGTCTCATATTTTAAGAACAAGAAGGATTCGACTTTAACAAAAAGCGCAGTATCTATTGGCCTTGCAATTTCGTCTAAGCTACTTGCGATTGGATCATTACTTGTATTTACTGTCGTATTGCTCTTAAACAGTGTGAGAATTTCGAGAGTAATTAAATTCAGCCTTATTGCGATTCTGATTCCCTCTCCTTGGTTTATTTTTTCTTATATAAGCACCGGTAATCCCATTTACCCCCTTTTTACCGAAATATATAGAGTAGGGCCGTCAGTAAGCATTTCTAATATATTAAATTTCGTTCGGAGTCCCGACCCAATATCGCCTATCTATTTGATAGTTTTACCATTAGTTATTGTCACATACAAAGAATTCGACAATCTCCTCAAGGTTGTTGCGATCTATTCATTTCTTTCTTTTTTGATTTGGTTTGTTACTCCTCAAACGGGCGGAGGCAGATTCATCATGCCGTATTTGCCGGCTTTTTCAATTCTTGCAGTTTCGGCCGTTAACTATTCAAAAAATATTTTTATCAAGAAATACTTAATAGCTTTAATTATCTTAATTTCTATTAGTACATTAATATATAGGGGAGCGGCGAATGCAAAATATGTTCTTGTTTTGTTGGGAATTGAATCTAAGCACGAATTTTTATCTCAAAACTTAAATTTCGATTTTGGAGATTTTTACGATGTTGATGATTACTTTAAGAATAATATCGGCCCTAACGATAAAGTCTTGATTTACGGAGGGCATAATTTGTTTTATGTTAATTTTCCGTTTATCCATGAATCGTGGGTAAAACCGGATGATAAATTTAACTATGTCATGACTCAAGGGGTAGATCTTCCGGAAAGATTTTCGGATTGGAGCCTTGTATATGAGAACATAACAACTCATGTTAAACTATATCGCAAACCATGAACATTTTACTTAACCTGCTGATTTTCTCCTTGCCGTTGGGTGTTGTTTTTAGGATAACGCCAATTCAAAACGTATCTTTCTATCTCCACGATATCCTTGCGGGATTAATATTTTTGTTCGTACTTTTTCAAATAATCATTCGAAGGGAAAAAATAAAGGGAAAGAAGCTCTTTATTATAATCTTCTTATTTTTATTGGTTGGGTTTATTTCTTTATTAATAAACATGAGGCATCTTACATTTCAAACTTTCTTAATATCTTTTGCTTATTCATTAAGATACGCAGCTTACGCAAGTATAATTTTTGCATTTCAATTTTTAGATAAAAAATTTAAGGAGTCGATAAATATCAAATTAATTGTGGCTGGAGCGATCTTTACTGCAGTAGGATTTATTCAATATTTTTATTATCCGAATCTTCGCAACCTATACTATTTAGGATGGGACGAGCATTTGTATCGTCTTTTCTCAACATTCCTTGATCCAAATTTTGCCGGAGCTTTCCTAGTTTTAATCATTCTTTTATTAAGCGATAACATAATTCGAAACTACAAACACAAAAATAGGGTAATCTCTTATGCAGTACTATGGGTGGCTGTATTGATTGCAATATTTCTCACATACTCAAGAAGCGCTTTTATAATGCTAACCATAAGTATAGTAGTTTTATTATCGATTCATAAAATGTACAGAGTTTTATTGTTGCTAGTAGTTCTGTTTTTGTCATTGTTTTTCATCTTTTCGAATAGAAACATAGAAGGGTTAAATCCATTAAGAATCACGTCTGTTGAAGCAAGAATCGATTCGGCTAACGAAGCTTTTACTATTTTTGCAAAAAACCCTCTTATTGGGGTGGGGCTTAATGCATATAGATATGCACAGGTAAGGTACGGGTTTAGGACGGATTCGGGCACGCTCGTAAGTAATGCGGACGCAGGAACCGACAATAGTTATTTATTTGTCTTGGCGACCACGGGAGTTATTGGACTTCTGATTTTTCTAGATTTATGGGTTAATGTCTTTAGGTTAATTATTCGAAGTCTTCATTCGAATATCCACGGAAGACTCGCCTTTGCTTCGATTGCGGGCCTTTTAGTTAATGCAATATTCATAAACAGCCTTTTTTATACACCTATTATAGCCTGGATATTCCTCCTCATAGGTCTTACAGTAAACAAGAATCGGTAGCTTTTATCCACCTGGAGGGTGGATTAGTTTCCCACCTACTCTTTACATCACTATTTAAGCGTTTAAGCGAGACTATTCTAATGTTAAATGTTTGATTAACTCAAGCTTTTTCCCATATTCAACATGATCTAGAACAAATTTCTCGTAATGTTTCGTGGATTCAAACATAGACATAACTAGATCCCTATTCGAAATAGCATTACCTTTCAAGATAGAGATATATTCTGGGTATGAAGACCATTTGTATTTATTTAGATCAGATTCGTTGATGACACTCGATACAACCGGATTAAGGTGTATATATCGAGAAAGATGAATAAATTGTTCGTCACTTTCCACAAGTACAGCTTTAAATATCCCTTCGAATATGGGTCCGATTCTTTCGTGTTTTGTATTAAAATACCTAGTATAAGCGTTCGTGAAGTTTGAAACGAAGATAGGGATTCCTCTATCTATCTTTTGTTGAAGCATGAAATGGAAATGATTTGGCATAAGACAATATGCTAAGATGTCGACCTGGCTCTCATTTTTATTAAGCTCCCTTGAAACATCTTCTTTTAAACTATTCGGTAGCTGTAGAAATTTTGAATACCTTATAGGTGTTTCACTATGTTTATAAAACTGAATTAACTCCTGCGCTCTAGAATATTCTCGAATTCCTGTGAAGATAGTACGTCTATCAATACCCCTGTTAAATACGTGGTAAATATATCCATTGCTAAAAACTAAACGCCTATTGGTTGCCATACTATATAAAGTTTGCATCAAAAAAGAAGAGGTGTCAAGCTAATACACCCGGAGGGTGCATTAAAGTGTAATAATTATTATAGAATTTATCGTGGCTTACAAGAGAGCAAACTACATCAGTAGGCCCTGGTGAACTTTGTTGGAATTTATTATATCGAAGTCGGGCGAGGTCTAATTCTATGAAATGCTTCTCCTATTGTGTGTGGCATATCCTCCAAATCGCTTGATCTTGCTTGGTGCCACGGAACAGCCAACGGCATTTTTCTACGATTGTGAGTAAAGAAGGTTTTGTCATACTTACCTGTTTCTACAGTAGGCTCACCGTACCTGTATCCTCCATCATAAACAAAAGCCAAAGTTACAGAACCCGGTTGTTCCCTTGCTATTTGATCTGCAATAATCATAGAAGCAGCGGATGTAATACCA
Organism: Candidatus Levyibacteriota bacterium; assembly: GCA_016204525.1. Taxonomy (GTDB): domain Bacteria; phylum Patescibacteriota; class Microgenomatia; order Levybacterales; family GWA1-39-11; genus GWA1-39-11. The sequence continues at coordinate 3,676 of JACQKO010000058.1, forward strand.
ATAGATTCAGCAACTGAAAGACATCTTCCATTGTGGAATTTCATTCTTACAATAGCATTATTGACATTCACAAGTCGAATTTCATCAAAAACCGCATGATCTAAGAAGGGCAGCTTCATGCCTGGAATAATTGAACCGGGCATTATTTGTGGTTTAAATACTAATCCCAATTCTTCTGCTCGGCCAGGATATTTATCTCTAAATAAAACTGCGTTATCCTGACTTTCAACTCCTATAATTTTTGCGCCAGGAAAACGTCTGTTTCGTGCGTGATAAATTCCGGTAGAGCTTGAACCATTTCCAATCACCGAAACTATATTATCGACATTCACGCCTTCCGGCACATTTACCCAAGCTTGATCAATCAAATCTTCCATTGCTCTTGGGGTAATGCCATTTTCAGAATGATTCACAAGAGCCATTGTATGACCGTATTTATCTCTAGCCAAAAATAAATTAAAATCGCCATTTCTAATTGGGTCTAAAATGTCATGATCTGTTTCGCGCGCCTCTCTAATAAAAGCTCTCGTTTCAGCACGGCTTGCTTCTGGTATATAAGCATTTTCATCGCCAATTTCTACGAGCTCTGCACCGAAGTTAATCATTTCTTGTTTTCTTGCCACGTCAAGTCTTGTAGGAACATAAATATGAGCCTTGTAACCGAGCCTACTTGACATCCAAGCAAAAGATGTACCTGCACTTCCTGAAGTTACCTCATACAAATCATCGCCCTGTTTTATCACTCCATCTTTTTCCAGTGTTGAAAGCGTGTTAAAATAAACAGGGTCGTAATGACTTCCGGAAGGTCTATAGGATTCATATTTATATAAAATTGCGGAACCATTAGGTTGTATGTCGCTAATAAGTGGGGTAATAGAGAAGACTAAATTTCTTAGACTCTCATATTGAGCCGTGCGATTTTGGGCTGTTGCAAGTTCCGACGCAGGTCTTATGCCAGCAGTGCGTTCACGAATTCCCAAATCGCGTTGAAACGTAGTGTAAATATAGCCCTGAGGTCTGGCTTCTGTCATAGAGATATTATGCTACTTTAATGGATCGAGTCAAATATTATAGGACACCAGTATTTACGGTGAATAGGAGACTGTGAGTTCTTTTTCGGTTGTTTTTCCGGCAAGATTGGTTGCTACCACCTTTATCTTATTTTCTCCCTCTTTTAATTTAAATACGTAAGAAAAGTTTCCATCAGTATCAACAATTGCTATGAAATCATTAACTCTAATGGTATTTTCAGGATCCGTGGTTCCGCGAATATTTATTTCCTGATCAGCTTTTGAGAAGCCTGCTCCATCAGTAGGGAAACTTATCTCAAGTTTAGGTTCATCCTTAAGGTAGGAAATTTTATAGTCTTGTGAGAAGTCACTCTTTTTATTATTCCTTATCATTCTGACGCGAAGTGTATTTTCGCCCTGTTCAAGTTTTACGTCTTCAATTTCAAAATCCTGAGAATTATTAAGTCTTACTATTTCATATGAAGAATTGTTTAGAAATAACTCAACCTTCCCGTCCGCGTAGAAAGCTCTCCCCATTACGGCTATAAGTTCTTCCGTAGTTCCCTGAGGCAAAGGATCAAGCTGTGGAGGTTGAAGATCTGCGTCTGACTGAAAACTTGTTACTTGCTTTGATTTACCGGTTAAAGTATCAATGAATCCTCCAAATCCAGAAATTAGAAGAGGACCAAAATTTAGCACAACAAAGATTACTACTACAATACCAATAACAGAGGCATATAATTGTTTACGGTTATGTTTTTCTGATCTTCGCGAAAGTCGTGAATCCATTATTTTATTAATAACCAATTTACCAATAACCAATTGATCACTTCTCAAGTTGTAAGTTGTACGATCTAAGATTTAAGAAATTTCTTACATCTTAAACCTTACATCTTAGGCACCTTTGAATTGGTTTGTTTATTGGTGCTTGGTTATTGATCATTATCAGTGCTGTCTTCTCCTTACCTTCTGAGCAACTTTGAGTTCAAGGATTGACATTTTTAGATCTTTATCAGCGATTGTGAACTCTTCATTTGTCAACTTTTCGCGAAGTTTTTGTTCTGCCTGTCTCTTTTTTTCCTCGCTTTTTGCCATTTCTATACTTTCCGCTCGTATTGCATAGTCTGATAAGACGCTTGCTTTGTTGTTGTTCATCTCAAAAAAACCTCCGGCTATTACATAGGATGTTCTTTTTCCTTGTTCCACCACTTCTATCTCGCCTTCAATTAATTTTGTAAATAATGCTGCGTGATGCGGAAGAACCGTAATCGCCCCGTTTGAAGTTGGCAGAGTAACCTGATCAACATTTCCTCCAAATATTATGCCTTGCGGGGAAACTACCTCAAGGGAAAGATTATCAGCCATTTTTAGCTGCCTCCTCGATTGACCCAACCATATAAAAGGCTTGTTCCGGCAGTTTATCGTGTTTTCCTTCAATTATTTCCTTAAACCCACGGACAGTATCCTCAATTTTGGAATAACGTCCACTCATTCCGGTAAACATCTCCGCAACAAACATTGGTTGAGTAAGAAATCTTTGAATTTTCCTTGCACGCGAGACAGTTAACTTATCTTCATCAGAAAGCTCATCTATTCCAAGGATCGCTATTATATCTTGCAGATCTTTATATCGCTGAAGTATTCTTTTTACTTCTGATGCCACATCATAATGATCTTGACCAACAATGTTTGGATCAAGAAGTCTTGAGGATGAAGTAAGAGGATCAACTGCAGGATATAGTCCTTGTTCTGCGATTGAACGCTCAAGCGTAACTGATGCATCTAGATGTCCAAAGATTGTGACAGGGGCTGGATCGGTGTAATCGTCTGCCGGTATATAAATAGCCTGAACTGAAGTAATTGATCCTTTCTTAGTTGAAGTAATTCGCTCCTCAAGCATTGCAAGATCCTCTGCTAAATTTGGTTGGTATCCTACAGCAGAAGGTAGTCGGCCGAGAAGTGCCGAAACCTCACTCCCTGCCTGTGCGTATCTGAAAACATTATCGATAAAAAGAAGGACATCCTCACCCTTTACATCTCTGAAGTATTCAGCCATTGTCAGCGAAGTCAGTCCGATTCTAAGTCTGTTCCCTGGAGGTTCATTCATTTGTCCAAACAACATTACAGTTTTGTCAAGAACATCAGCTTCTTTCATTTCAAGCCAAAGATCGGTTCCTTCTCGAGTTCGTTCTCCAACTCCGGCAAAAACAGAATGGCCTTTATGGACCATAGCAATATTGCGAATCAATTCCTTAACTATTACTGTTTTTCCTACCCCTGCTCCTCCAAAGATTCCAATTTTACCACCCTTTGTAAAAGGTGCTATTAGGTCTATGACTTTAAGTCCTGTTTCAAGCATTTCAAGCTTCGTTGCTTGTTCATTAAGTAGAGGTGCAGGTTTATGAATGGGCTCAAGATCTCCTGCTCTTACATTTACGGGTCCTTTTCCATCAATAGTTTCACCTAATACATTAAAAATCCTTCCTAACGTTTTCTCACCTGTCGGAACTTTAATTGGAGACTTTGTTCTTCTTACTCTTTGCCCACGTTTTAAACCCTCCGTTGGGCCTAGGGCAAGTGTTCTTACCTCGTTGTTTCCAATCTCAAACTCGGTCTCAAGGACTAATTTCCCTTTGTCAAGTATTATTTCAAGAGCTTCAAAGATTTGAGGCACGTCATCTTTAAAAAAAACATCAATAACCGGACCTTGTATTCTGATTATTGACCCTTCGCCCTTTTTATTTATGCTTGTTCTTGCCATAATTTTTTTAGCGTTCCTAGACTCTACTCGATAGTGTTAGTAATTCGTTTGTAATTCTTTCTTGGCGTGACTTATTATAGATAAGTGTTAGATAATCGGCTATGTCCAGAGCATTATTTTTGGCATTCTGCATTGCTACCATTCTTGCTGCCTGTTCCGACGTATATGCTTCAATTAACGAATTGTAGAGAATAACTTCGAGGTAATAGGGTAGAAGTTCTGAGAGCAAATCTTGTATTTTGGGTTCAAATATATAGGGCAGGGGGGCGGACTGACCCCCGGTTCCGGCGAGGGGGAGGGAGCCCGGCTGCGAGCGGAGCGAGACAGCGGTGGGTAGATTTGGCATTTCTATGGGCAAGATACTTTTTAAAACAGGAGCTTGAGTAAACATTGAAGTGAATTCCGTATATAGGATCTTAAATGACGAAACATGACCGCCGATATATTCGTTATTTATGACCTCGATTAATTGATAAACAGTTCCATACGGAGGAAGAGTAGTGCCGATATTAAATTCTGCAATTAATTCCCCCGAAAGTCTTCTTGAAAATTGGCTAGCTTTCCTGCCCATGGCAATAAGTTTTAAGTTCTTATTGTCTATTTCAAAAATCCTTTTGAATAAATTGGTATTTAAAGAACCACAAAGTCCTTTGTCAGGAGAGATAATAAGTACAAGAGCTTCTTCTGCTTCGTTGCCAAAAATGTAGGGATGGTTGAATTGGTCGGTATCTATGTGCCTAATTATAGATGATGTTAGTTTAGTTATCCTGTCAGCATAGGGCTTATTTGCTACAACTTCACTTTGCGCTTTTTTAATTTTGCTGGCCGAGATCATCTCCATAGCGCGCGCTATCTGCGCAATGTTTTGCGCTGTTTTTTTCCTTCTTAATAATATTTGTAAATTCTGTGCCATATAGTTAGTGAATAGTGACTAGATACTAGCTACTAGGTTAGAATAAATATCGTCCAATCCCCTATTGTCCATTATCTAAGATCTACTATCTATTTGAATGATTTTTTGAAATTTTCGATTTCGCTTGTTAACTCTTTCATGGTTTTATCGTCCATTTTTTCCCGAGAACTAATTCTTGCCCATAATTTTTTATTTTTTACTCTAATAAGCTCATGAACTTTTGCTTCAAAAGCACGAATTTTTTGTAACGAAAGATCATCAAGAAGTCCTTTCGATGCGGCAAATAAAGAGACAACTTGCTGCGCCTCGTCTTGCGTCGCAAACTGAGACTGCTTAAGAATTTCCGCAACGCGTCGACCACGTTCGAGCTGTTTTTTTGTTTGTTCATCCAAATCGCTCCCAAATTGTACAAAAGCTGCTAAGGATCTGAACTGCGCAAGCTCAAGTCTTAGGGGACCTGAAACTTGCTTCATAATTCCTGTTTGCGCAGCACCTCCTACACGGGAAACAGACAGTCCAGCATTTATAGCAGGTCTTGTCCCCGCATTAAATAAATCTGTTTCAAGGTAAATCTGACCATCGGTTATAGATATTACATTTGTCGGAATATAAGCTGCCACGTCTCCTGCCTGCGTCTCAATAATCGGGAACGAGGTTATAGAACCTCCTCCTTCTGCTTTTGACATTCTAGCCGATCTCTCAAGTAGTCTTGAGTGAAGATAAAAAATGTCACCAGGATACGCCTCTCGGCCGGCAGGCCGACGCAGAAGAAGTGAAATTTGCCTATAAGCCCAGGCATGTTTTGATAAATCATCGTAGGCAATAAACACATCTTTCCCCTGATCCATAAAATATTCTGCTATTGCCGTGGCTGCAAACGGTGCTAGGAATTGCTGAGCTGGCGAATCAGATGCGGTTGCTGCAACAACTATTGAAAAGGCGAGGGCTTCTTCTTCCTCAAGCTTTGTAACGGCCCTTGCAATATTTCCTCTTTTTTGACCTATACCTACATAAATGCAGATAACCTGAGGAAGACTTAGGTCTTTTTTCTTTTGATTAATTATTGTGTCAATTACTATTGCGGTTTTCCCCGTATTCCGATCTCCTATTATAAGCTCTCGCTGTCCTCGTCCTATTGGTGTCATGGAATCTATTGCCTTGATCCCTGTTTTTAACGGAGTATCTACGGGTTGGCGTTCAATGACTCC
>JACQKO010000059.1 GCA_016204525.1 Candidatus Levyibacteriota bacterium
CATCAAAAAGAGAATTGAGGGAAGAAGCAGGTTTTATCGCAGGTAAAGTTCGGGAGATAAAATATATTTTTGTTGAGGGTAGTTTTGTTAAAATAACGCAGCATTTAATTCTAGCTCAAGATTTAAAACTTGATAAGCCAGAACCTGAGGAGACTGAAGAAATAGAACTTATTAAAATGCCTCTTGGCGAAGCCGTAAATAAAATATTTACAAGAGAAATTATTACTGGATCAAGTATACTTGGAATCCTCATTCTTGATAAAATGAGGGAAAGAGGAGAAATATGAGATTATTGGTGACGGGTGGGGCAGGATTTATTGGTTCGAATTTTATATTGTATTGGGTCAAAAACCATCCGGAAGATCAAATCGTTAACTTTGATGCACTCACTTATGCTGGAAACTTAGAAAACTTATCAAGTATTGAAAATAACCCGAATTATAAATTCGTAAAAGGCAATATTGTACAGTCTAATGAAGTCGACGCAGTCATGGCTGGCGTTGATACTGTCGTTCATTTTGCAGCCGAATCTCATGTCGATAGATCTATTTTAGGTCCTCAGCCATTTGTGCTTTCAAATGTCTTAGGGACCCAAGTTCTATTGGATGTTGCTCGAAAGTACAGTGTTAAAAAATTCCACCATATTTCAACGGATGAGGTCTTTGGAGAACTAGAATTAGGAGATCCGAACAAATTTAATGAACGAACAAATTATAACCCCAGAAGTCCCTATGCAGCAAGTAAAGCCGGTTCAGATCATTTAGTCCGCTCATGCTTTCATACATACAACTTGCCTATAACAATCACGAATTGCTCGAATAACTTTGGGCCATATCAATTCCCTGAAAAAATTATTCCCCTGGCTATTACTAATTTACTTGAGGGGAAAAAGATTCCCATTTACGGCGATGGGCTTTATGTTCGAGATTGGCTTTATGTGGAAGATCACGTACGAGCAATTGAAGCGGTTTTAGAAAGAGGCAAAGTTGGCGAAACCTATCTTGTTGGTGGGCTGACAGAAGATATTCCCAATATTGAAGTTGCTCGGAAAATTGTTCGTTTACTCGGCAAAAGCGATGATGATATCGAATTCGTTAAAGATCGCCCTGGACATGACAGGCGTTATGCTGTTGATTGGTCAAAAATTAAAAATGATCTAGGCTGGGAGCCTCAGCACGATTTTGATGCTTGGCTTGAAAAAACGGTTGAATGGTATAAAAAGAACCAATCTTGGTGGAGACACGTTAAGGGTGGTGAATACCAGAAATATTACGAAAAACAATACCAAAAATCCTAATGAAAATTCTAGGAACCGGGCTGTCTGGTCTTGTTGGATCAAGAATCGTTGAGTTACTAGAAGATAAAATCGAATTTGATTTTAGCGAGATCGACATAACAGATAAAGACAAAATAACTTCTAAAATTAGGGATTCCAAAGCTCTTATTGTTCTTCACTTGGCGGCAAAAACAGACGTTGATGCTTGTGAAAAGGATAAAGCACAAGGCAAGAGGGGGCCTGCATGGCAGGTAAATGTTATTGGAACTCAAAATGTTGCTTTGGCGTGCCAAGCATCCGGTAAAAAAATGATTTATATGTCAACAGATTTCGTATTTGATGGAAACCCGAAGGATCCCCGCGGCTATACGGAAGAAGATTCGCCTGACCCTATTAATTGGTACGGAAAAACAAAATATGAAGGGGAACTTATTGTTCAATCACTTAAGACACCTTTTCTTATAGTTAGACTAGCCTATCCTTATAGAGTCAGTTTTCAAAGACCGGATTTTGTTAGGACTATTATTAACCGTCTTAAGACTCGTGAGACAGTTAATACAGTAACAGACCATATGTTTACGCCTACTTTTATAGATGATATAGCAGAGGCTCTTCGTGTTCTGGTCGAACAAAATGAGACTGGCATATTCCATGTGGTCGGGAGTCAATTTTTGAGTCCCTACAAAGCTGCCCATATCATTTGCCAAAAATTTGGATTTGATGTATCGCTAGTTTCATCTACCACCCGCGAGGAATATTTTAAAAATCGTGCTCCTCGCCCTGAAAAACTTGCACTTCTTAATGACAAAATCAAAAAACTCGGGGTTCGAATGAGAACACTTGATGAAGGCCTGGACGAATTTCAAGAATCTGCTACAATAAGACATTAAAAGATGAAAATCACTTTTATTGGACATGGTTATGTAGGGCTTGTAACTGCC
>JACQKO010000061.1 GCA_016204525.1 Candidatus Levyibacteriota bacterium
GGAGGAGAAATAGGAAAGAAAGTAGGAATGGCATCGTAATATCAAATATTAAAGATTAAATATAAAATATTTAAGATATAGAACTAGATAGCCACGAATTCCACATACACCCGAGATATTAAATGGAAAAATCATCAAAAACACTTCAAATTAACGGGACAACTTTAACTCTTGAGACCGGAGTGCTTGCCCAGCAGGCAACCGCCGCCGTATTGGGAAGAATGGGAGATACAATGGTGGTCACAACTGTTGTGATGGGTCGAGAAGACTCAACCCTTGGATATTTCCCTTTGAGTGTTGAATACGTAGAGAGACTTTATGCAGGAGGAAGAATAAAAGGGAGCCGTTGGGTAAAAAGAGAAGGAAGACCATCGGACGAAGCTATTTTAACTGCTCGAATGATAGATCGTTCAATTCGCCCTCTTTTCCCAAAAGCTTTAAAGAAAGATGTCCAGGTTATCGTAACAGTTCTATCAGTTGACGGAGAAAATAGGCCGGACATTTTGGCCAGCATTACCACCTCGGCTGCGCTTGCTCTATCAAAAATTCCATGGAACGGATCAATTGGAACAACAAGAATTGGATTTCTTAAGAAAGATGAAAACCAGGAGTTAATTGTAAATCCGTTAGCCTCAGAGGAAGAGCATCTTGAAATGGACTTGGTTGTTTCGTCAAGAAATGATAAAGCTATCATGATTGAGGCAGGCGCCAAGCAAATTCCTGAAGATATAGTTCTTGAGGGAGTAAAAAAAGCAAATGAATGGAATAATAAAATTGTTAATTTAATTGATGAGTGGGTAAAAGAGATCGGCGATAAAAAGGTTGAAGTTCAAGCTGATGAAAAACTTGAAGAGGTAAAAATGCTCGTTGAAAAATCCTATAAAGACACTATGTCGGAAATGATTTCAAAGGGAGTGAGCCGCGAAGTAGGGGCAGAACTCGATGCAATGGTTACTCACATTCAAGAACTTGAAAAAGACAATTTAGAAGACTTATCAAAAATTGCAGAAGCTGTGGATTACGTATTTAAAAAGACTATTCGCGAGTTGATTTTGAGAAACAAAAAAAGACCGGACGGAAGGGAGCTTTCCGAAATAAGACCGGTAACAGCCAAAGTTGGCATATTGCCGAGAACTCATGGGTCTGCCATCTTCTCACGGGGAGAGACACAATCATTGACTGTTGCAACGCTTGGTCCTTCCTCTCTAGAGCAGTTAATCGAAGGCCCGGAAGGCGAGGAGACGAAAAGATATATGCACCATTACTCTTTTCCTCCTTATTCTGTTGGTGAAACAGGAAGAATGATGTCGCCAAGCAGGCGCGAAATTGGGCATGGAGCTTTGGCCGAAAGAGCGCTTGAGGCAGTAATTCCGTCTGAGGCTCAATTTCCTTATGCAATTCGCGTGGTGTCAGAAACTATGTCCTCAAACGGATCAACATCTCAAGCAGCAGTCTGCGGCTCTACCTTGTCTCTCATGGACGCCGGAGTTCCGCTTTTGGCGCCTGTTGCCGGTGTTTCAATAGGCCTAATGACCCAGGGTGAAAAGTTTGAATTATTAACCGACATTATTGGACTTGAAGATTTTTCAGGAGACATGGACTTTAAGGTTGCGGGAACCAAAAACGGAATTACGGCAATTCAACTGGATGTAAAGATTGATGGTCTAACAGATGAAATAATTTCCCAAACACTTGCTTTGGCTCGCGATGCAAGGCTTAAAGTTTTAGATAAAATGCTATCCATTTTGCCTGAGTCAAGGAAAGATGTTTCAAAATTTGCTCCAAAGATTAAGACTATAAAGATTAATCCAGAAAAAATTGGCGACGTTATCGGATCCGGAGGTAAAACCATTAGAAATATTTCAACTCAGACCGGTGCTACAGTTGATGTTGAGGAAGATGGTACTGTATCAATCTCAGCCATAGATGAAGAATCAGTTGAAAAAGCTGCGCATTGGATAGATCTTATAACACGTGAAATCCAAAAAGGTGAAGTTTTTGAAGGGGTAGTTAAAAGGATAGTTAATTTTGGCGCTTTTGTTGAAATTGTCCCCGGGAAAGAAGGGTTGGTACATGTATCAGAGATGTCGTCCGAGTATGTAAAAGATCCGCATGATGTTGTTGAAATTGGCCAAAAAGTTAAGGTTAACGTGAAAGAAATTGATGACGTAGGAAGGATTAATCTTTCTATGTTGTTCGGAGAAAGACCCGCAAGACCAGAAGGTGGGCCAGAGAGGCCACGTGAAGAGAGATTCGAACGAGGTCCCCGTGAAAGGTTCGAACGAGGTCCCAGGGGAGAAAGACCAAGGAGGTTCGGAATGAATCCACCGCTGTCTCGTTCCACTCGCAGCCGGGCTCCCTCACCCTTCGCCGGAGCCGGGGCTCGGTCCGCCCCTTTTAGGCCGCGTAGAGCAAGAAGAGGCGGACCCTTTGGTAGGACTCAGGGCGGGCCCGCTCCGTTTGATTCGCTGCGCCCCGACACCCGCAACCAAAGATAGCCCTGCGTCTTGACAAAGCCCTATAGTTAGTATAAAATGCTCGGATTATGACAATGGAACGTACTGGGGCAGGGTTCAAACAACTTGGCCTTGACGATCTAGCTAAAAGACAGGCAGCTTTACAAGCTGAACTTCAAAGAAGAACCGGACTTAAAGACTTTTCTTTAAGAGGTTCGTTGCTGCCTGAAGGATTTACTCCAGAACCAGCAAGACTTCATCCTTGTCTTGAAGGCAACCTTACTCACAAATGGTTACTTGTAAATGGTGGACGATCAAAACAAGAACTTTTGAGTACAGTCAGTGCATTAACTGCTGGCATTGGTTCAAATGCACAATTTATGTCTGAAAGTTCTGAATTCACCACACAACCTGAGTCTCATACAAGAGAACTTGTAGTTGCACCAGTCGGTGTTTTAGTTCCACACCCAAGAGGACACTATGCAACAACTGTGGAAATTGAACAAGCCCGTGATGAAAAGGGGCTTGAGCCTGTATACGCTGAGACAGCGCATCAAATTTTACTTCAACATGGAGATGATCTTAAAGTTGATGATGTAATTTGGATGAGCATGAAACCAATAGCTGGTCGCAGTGGCGGTCCGGGCGTGTTTGGAGTGGCGCGTGGCCGCGATGGTTTGTGGCTCTATGGCTATTGGGCGGGGCCGTCCGGCGACTGGGATCCCGAGGATCGGTTTGCTTTCTTTCTTCCGCAAGTAACCAAAGCTGCTTAAACACTTTGTTTTATTACCTTCATCTTTTCTTATGTTTCTTTAAATCTTAAATTCTTTGACGCTTCGTCCGAATTTTTTTGTTAAAATAATCTTTGGATAGGTTGTATTGAACGGTTAGCCTTCGACCTGGCTCAGGCCAAGCGGCTTTTCAAGACCTTTCCGGCATATACGAATTGAGAACGTAGGCGGTTAAGGTTTCCTGCGGAGGATTTGTATTGTTGTCTATAAAAAAATAAATACTTGGTGCTTCATGCTTGAGGATTATATATCCCAAATAAAATACAGTCCTGAGAATATCGAAGGACAGTGACATAGACGGCGTGTTGCACGTAGCTGATCGCAATGGCAATCCGAACGTGTTTGAAGTGGCGCGTAGCCGCGATGGTTTGTGGCTCAATAGCAATTGGACGAAGCCGTCCAACAACTGGAATCCCGAGAATCGGTTTGCTTTCTTTCTTCCGAAAGTATTTCTTTTCCCCGCCGAAAATTATATATTTAGGCGGGGTTTGTGTTAATAAGGGTTAAGATTTTTCTTCCAACCGCCAAACATTTTTCCTACTTCCTCTAGTTTTATTGAGATCTCTTCACAATGCCTGTTTGAAATAACTTTTCCTTCCCAGGCAACCGAAATGAGAAATTTGAGAGTATCGAGAGTCAAAATACACTCCGAAAGTTTCTCGCTCTTTTTATCTTTTTCTGTAAAATAGGAAATATATGTTAGCTCTAAAAGATCAAGGAACTTATTTTCAATTCGTGTACCTATTGTGAAACGCGCACCACGAGGCATATGAGGAACAATACTCATCCAAATCAGATATCCCTCTTTGACACGGGAAAGTATCGAGGCGCTATAAGAGAGAGAGAGAGAGACGGCTTCGCCATAAATTTAATGATATCATTTCGCCAGAAAATTTACTTACCGCTTGGCGTGAATTTTTGCGCGGTAAAAGAAAAAGACAAGACATAGCGAAATTTTCCCTACATTTCACAGACAACATTCTTGCGCTTCACCGGGAACTTAGACAGAAAGCCTACAAACACGGAAGGTATTTCGCTTTTAAAATAAGCGACCCAAAACCCAGGGATATCCACAAAGCGACAGTGTGTGACCGACTTTTGCATCACGCAATATATCGGATTTTGTATCCATACTTTGACCGAATCTTTACCTCTGATTCCTACTCGTGTCGAAAAGATAAGGGAATGCATAAAGCAATAAATCAATTTAGAAAATACGGGCGGAAAGTGTCAAAGAATAATATGCGAACAGCATGGGTACTCAAATGTGACATTAAAAAATTCTTTGCAAGCATTGATCATGTAGTTCTTGAGGAGATATTAGAAAAGCATATCGAGGACGAGGACATTTTATGGCTTTTAAGAGAAGTTATTGACACTTTTCATGCCGGCGATAATTATCAAGTCGGTTTGCCTCTTGGAAATCTTACAAGCCAGCTTTTTATAAATATCTACATGAATGAATTTGATCAGTTTGTAAAACACAAACTCAAAGTTAAATATTACATTCGATACGCAGATGATTTTGTCATTATGAGCGAAAATAAACAATATCTCGAGAACCAAATTTCTAAGATTTCAGAATTTTTAGGAAATCGTCTAAAACTTTCCCTACATCCGGATAAATTATTTATCAAAACACTTGCTTCAGGGCTTGATTTTTTGGGATGGGTTCATTTTCCTCACCACCGAGTATTGCGAACTACTACCAAAAGACGAATGTTTAATAAATTAAGACAAAAGCATACTGAGGAATCAGGCGCTTCTTATTTAGGATTATTAAAGTATGGGAATACTTATAATCTGAGGAAAAGAATGGGGTTTGGTGGTTGACAGGATGTACAGAATTATGTATTATTAGAGTATGACAAAAACAGTTCCAATAACAACATTTAGACAAAATTTACCAAAAATCGTTGATAATGCAGATAAAAAAATGGATGAATACATAATTACGGTTAATGGTGTACCCAAAGCAATTCTTATGTCGGTTGCGGAGTTTGAGTCATGGCAAGAAACGAATGAAATTCTTTCAGATCCAGAGCTCATGAAATCAATCAGACAAGGAGAGAAAGATATTGCCGAAGGAAGGGTTCATGATTGGGAAGACGTAAAAAAGGAACTGGGATGGAAATAATATGTTCCGTATTCGTACTTCATCAGAGACAGAGCGGGAATTAAAAAAACTTAAAAAAATTTACGAACTTAGAATAAAACAAGCCATCGAAGATATAAAAGAGAATCCTTTAATAGGTAAATCACTTAGTCGGGAACTGACAGGAAGATACTCTCATCGAATAGGAGATTATAGAATAATTTATACTGTGAGTTTTAAAGAGAAAATTGTAAATATTATTTCAGTAAAACATCGTTCCATCGCTTATCAATAAAACTTCCATTGTTCGATCTAGAATTTTAATGTTATACTTTTTGTATGGATGATGCGAGTAAAAACATGGGAAATCCGAATGTTACTTCGGATTTTAATGTCGATGATCAATTAAAAAAACTTGAAGATTCAATAAATGCCGCTTCGTTGCCTTCGGATCTTCACGATAAGGCGGTAGCCATGTTAAATCGCCTAAAACTTATCAAAAATGACACCGGTTTTTTCATGGAATATGATTCAATTTCTCGTTATATTGAGTGGATTGTTAGTCTGCCGTGGAATAAAGCTTCTCAGGATATTTTGGATTTGACCCATGCACGACAGGTTCTAGACTCCACGCACTATGGACTCGTAGAAGTAAAAGAGAAAATAGAGGAATATTTATCAATCATGATTCTAAAAAATAGAAGAGGTCTTAATACACAAGAACAATTTGCTCGGGCGCCAATCATATCATTAGTGGGTTTGGTGGGTGTAGGAAAAACATCTATTTCTTATTCTATTGCAGATGCATTAGGCCGCAAAATTGAACGAATTCCATTTGGAGGCATGGGTTCTCCTGCTCAACTTCGTGGGAAAACAAGACTTTTTCCTGATGCCGAGCCAGGACTTGTGATAAAAGCATTAAGGCGGGCAGGGACAAATAATCCGGTGCTTCTTTTTGACGAGATTGACCGCGTATCGTCCGAGGCCCGCCCAGACATAATGGGGGTATTGGTTGAACTTTTGGATCCGGTACAAAATAAGGCTTTCACGGACCATTTTATAGATTATCCTGTTGATCTTTCAAATGTTTTGTTCATAGTTACCTCTAATAATACAAAAGATATTTCAACTGCCGTAATTGATAGACTTGAGATAATTCAGATGCCATCCTACACAGATCAAGAGAAAATTATAATTGCCAAAAGCTATATGCTCCCAAGAATTTTAAAAGAATCGGGCATGACAGAAAAAGATCTGGTGATTGACGAAAACGTTTGGGAGACAGTTGTTAGGCCCTTAGGATATGATCCCGGGATAAGAGGACTTGAAAGGAACCTGAAAGAAGTGGTCAGAAAAGTTGTATATTATATGTTGCTGGGTAAGATTCCATCAAATCAAACCTTTCACTTGACGGCGCAAAATGTTAAGGAGTTTGTAACACAATGGTAATAGTCATAGTAAATATCAAGTAGCAAATATCAAAAATACATATGAAATATAAAACACTTTCCAGTTGCCAATTACCAATCTCCAGTTAATTTTCGAATTAGCAATTTGTTAATTAAGTAACTAATTGGAAATTGGAAAATCGAAATTGGAAACTACGGTGATATCTGATTTTTATATGTATATTTACTATTTAATATTTAAAATTTAATATGGAAAATCTTTCATTCATATCATTAGGGGGGATTGGAGATGTTACAAAGAATATGTCCGTATATCAATTCGGAAATGAAATCCTATTGGTTGATTGCGGTATAGGATTTGTTGACGAATCAATGCCGGGAGTGGATTTGGTTATTCCCAACGTTTCGTATTTGAAAAGAACGAATAAAAAGATCGTCGGCATGATTTTAACCCACGGGCATGAAGATCATATTGGCGCTCTTCCTTTTGTCTTGCCGCTTCTCCCCAAGTTTCCTATTTATGCTTCAACTTTAACAGCGGCTCTTGCAAATGAAAAACTCAAGGAATTTGGGGAGAGTTATAGTGTCCAAACCGGTAAATTTGAAGACACAGTGAAACTAGGATCATTTTCTATTTCCTTTGCTCGAGTTACTCATTCAATAATTGATGCTGCGAACTTATTAATCAGAACCCCCATTGGAAATTTCTATCATGGCAGTGATTTTAAATTTGATTTTACACCGGTTGACGGAAGACCATCTGAGATCAGAAAAATTGCCAAATGGGGAGAAGAAGGTATTTTATGCACGCTTTCAGATTGCTTGGGCGCCGAGCGCCCTGGTCATTCAAAGTCAGAACTGAATATAGGAGAAAGCTTTGATGATGAAGTTAGAAAAACGCGCGGAAAGGTCTTTATAACAACATACTCATCTAATATCTCAAGAATGAATCAGGCAATTGAGGTAGCAAGAAAATATGGAAGACGCGTCTGTTTTATGGGCAGGTCATTTTTGAAGTCTCGCGATATTGGCAGAAAGTTAAAATACTTGGATTTGCCTGTAAAATCGGAGATAAGACCTCAGGATGTAAAGCGAGTTCCCCCCAACCAGGTAATGCTTCTTGTGGCAGGCAGTCAAGCCCAGATTGAGTCGGCATTAGTGAGAATTTCAGAAGATCAAGATCAAGATATTAGGATTCAAAGAGGAGATGCGGTTATTTTTTCTGCTGACCCTATTCCCGGAAATGAAGTAAGTATTCATGGTTTGATTGACACAATTTCAAAAAGAGAAGCAAGAGTTGTATATTCAGAAATTACCGACGAATTTCATGTTTCAGGGCATGGCTCCCAAAATGATTTGAAATTACTGCTTTCATTAACTAACCCTCGCTTTGTTATGCCAATTGGGGGGACATATCGCCAGATGATTGCATACCGGGAACTTGCGCGAGAGATGGGGTATACGGATGACAGGGTCCTTTTTGCAGATAATTCCCGTGAGGTTATTTTTTCTCAAAATGGGGTAAGATTCGGCAAGCAAGTAAATCTTCCTCATGTTTATGTTGACCAAATATCAGGAGAAACAGTTGAGAAATATATAGTTCTAGACAGGCAAAAGA
>JACQKO010000063.1 GCA_016204525.1 Candidatus Levyibacteriota bacterium
AGTGCGCCAAAACTTTCCTCATCCTGAACAAGGAGATCTACCTGTTTTCCTCCGGAGACTAACATAGATGAGGAGGTTGGTCCTTTTTCTATTACCCGTTCGATTCCGGGATACCTGACAAAATAATCAATTACCTTTTTGGGGTCTTTTGTTGCTATAGCAAAATCAATATCGCCAATTGTGTCCCGCATTCGTCTTAGGCTTCCAAGCGGGAAGACTCTTATGACATCAGGACTTTTTTTAAGATATTCCTCTACCTTTTTTGCCAGTTCAAATGCGTAGGGAAGCGCCATTCTATTAAGCTTTGTTTTGCCAAGTTTGTATTCTTCAAGAGCTCTTAGAATATCCTTTTCGCTTTTTTCTCCAAACGTCGGAATTCCAGCGACTTTGCCTTTTTGACAGGCGTTTATTAAAGCGTCAATTACAGTTTCAGGGCTCTTAAGTTTTAGTGCCGTTACAAGCTTATATGCTTTTTTGGGACCAAGCGTTGTGACATCCAGTAATGGAAATACGCTTTCGGGAACATTTCGAAGAATGCTATCGAAATGTTTCGACTTGCCAGTTTTCAAGAGTCCCTTAATATGCTCTTCGATTGAAGGACCAATTCCTTGAACTTTCTCACCTTCATTTAGAGCATCACGAATTTCTGTTGGTAGATGAGAGATGCTATCGTAAGCTTTTTGGTAAGCGATTATCTGAAAAAGATATTTTTTCTCATCGCGAATTGTGTAGGCCGCGGCAACATTTCGAAGAATCTTGGCGATTTCCTGATTCGTCATAGCTTGATCTTACCAGACGATTGACTCAAGTTCAATAATTTGGGATAATTACGTACCACATTTTGTGGGGGCGTAGCTCAGTTTGGTTAGAGCGTCTCCCTGTCACGGAGAAGGCCGCGGGTTCGAGTCCCGTCGCTCCCGCAGCATTTGCGTATTGACAAACACCCAAGGATTCGTTTATATTTTTGACACACGTTTTTCTGTCCGCATTTTTACCTCTGCCTAGAAAGGAGTTAAATAATGGCAAAGAGAACAACCGGACTTAACCTTTCTGCCCCAAAATCCTACGCAAGTTTAGTTTACGGAGTGCTTACGGTGGTTGTTATATTTTTGATTCTGTTCTTTGGAATTCGCGCAATTCAGCAAAGACAGGCGAGTATAACTCCTAGCGCAGAAGAAACAACAGTAGGCACTGAGTATGAAGTAAAAGAAGGGGATAGCTTATGGACAATCGCTGAAAAAGAGTACAACGACGGGTATAAGTGGACTGAAATCGCAAAAGCAAACAAACTTAAAAATCCTGACCTAATCGAGAAGGGCATGAAGTTAACGCTTCCAGAAATTACAAGGGCAGAAGTAGAAGAAGATTCAAAGATAGAAGGGGAGAAAATTACAGGGGATTCCTACAGGGTTGTTGAAGGTGATAATCTTTGGGATATTTCTGTTCGCGCTTATGGTGATGGATTCAAGTGGCCCGGGCTTGCAAAGGAAAACAAAATATCAAACCCTGACCTAATCTATCCAGACGACACAATAAAGCTTCCTCGCTAATCCTTAACAGAATCTTGAGCGGGGTGCGCTTCAAATACTTCAGCGCAAGTGACAATCGGACTCAACCTTGAGCGAGAGAGGGGAATCGAACCCCCAACATTTTCCTTGGGAAGGAAACATTCTGCCATTGAATTACTCTCGCCTTATCGTATTTTACCAAATTTTAGTGATTGACGACTTCTGGGCTTTTTGATAATATAAATCGTGCCGCTCAAGAAAAATTCGAAAAAGTCTACTAAATATATCTTTGTTTCCGGAGGAGTCATTTCAGGTATCGGAAAAGGGATAACATCGGCATCGATTGCGCTTCTATTAAAACTTTCAGGGTACAAAGTCGCTCCGATTAAATTCGAAAATTATCTAAACTTGGACGCCGGAACTATCAATCCAATTGAACATGGAGATCCGTTTCTTTGTGAAGACGGGACAGAAGCGGATATGGATGTTGGATCATACGAAAAATTCTTGAGTGAAGATATGGGACGCGACAATTTTGTCACAATGGGGGGAATTTATCAGGCAGTAATTGAGCGAGAAAGAAGATTTGAGTATAACGGAGAAGATGTAGAAGCGATTCCATATATAACAGACGAAATTATTTCTCGAATTGTCCGCTTAGGAGAAAAGAAAGACGCAGATATCGTTCTTATAGAGCTTGGAGGAACGGCGGGTGAGTATCAAAACGTTTTTTATTATGAAGCGTCTCGAATTTTGACTCTTAAAAATCCGGGGGACGTTATCCACGTGCACGTATCTTATGTACCAACTCCGCCGCATTTAGGCGAACCAAAAACAAAACCAACGCAACTTTCTGTTCGAACCTTAAATTCAATGGGAATTCAGCCGGACTTTATAGTCGCGCGCTCTGAAAAATACCTAGACCAAAGAAGACGAGACAGATTCGCGTTATTCTGCAATATGAGCGGCGATGCTATTATTTCAAATCCGGATGTTGAGACCGTTTATGAAGTCCCATTAATTCTTCACCAGCAAACTCTGGATAGTAAAATTCAAGAAAAATTGAGGCTTCCTGTTCGCGCGCCTAACCTTTCTGACTGGGAAAAACTCATTAATAAGATAAAAGCAAAAAAATCAAAAAGCGTTGAAATTGCAATCATTGGGAAATATTTTGGAACAGGCGACTACCAGATAAGAGATTCGTATGCCGCGCTTTTTGACGCACTGGAGCATGCGTCTTGGTTTAATAATGTTGAGTTAAAAACCCGATGGATCGATGCCGAGCGCGTAGAGCGTCATGGTATTGATGAATTGATTGGCAAACCTGACGGGATTATTGTACCCATTGGTTGGGGGACGAGGGGTTCTGAAGGTATGATCCAAGCAGCGTCTTATGCTCGAGAGCGTAAGATTCCCTATCTTGGCCTTTGCTATGGTATGCAGTTGGCGGTTGTAGGATTTGCGCAAGATGTATTAGGGTGGAAGGATGCAAATACTACGGAAAATAAGCCGAGAACTCGCCATCCAGTTATTCACATAATCGCATCTCAAAAACAACACTTAAAGAGAAGAGCGTATGGAGGTACTATGAGGCTTGGGGCATGGGATGCGATTGTCAAAAAAGACACACGAACATTTGATTTTTATAAAAAATACAGCGAAATTAGTGAGAAAACAGGACTTACATCGGAAAGACATAGACATAGATATGAATTTAACAATAAGTATGCAAAAGACTTTGAATCAAGAGGTCTAATCATATCCGCTAGGTCAAAGTTGGAGGGGTTGGTTGAAATTATTGAGCTTACAAAAAAAGATCACCCTTTTTATTTAGGCACCCAGGGCCATCCGGAGTATAAAAGTAGGCCTCTTAAACCACACCCCTTCTTTATTGAATTCCTCAAAACCTGCAGTAATCAATAGAGAAATTGGTTGTAAGAAATTGGAAAATGGTTATGGAAATTAGGTACTAGAAATTAGTGTTTTCTTATCTATTTTCTATTTTCCAATAACTATTTTCTAGACTTTTAAAGCCCGTGATACTTGTGATACCCTTGATACCTTTGTTATAATACTTCCCTATGATCGACTTACCTCAATTGCGTGAGGGACAGCAGGTTCGTGTTTTTCAAAAGATGACCGAAGGGAAACGCGAAAGAAACGTCCCTTTCACAGGGAAACTTCTCAAAGTTCGTGGAATTGGTGTCAACCAAACAATCACGATCCGCCAGAATCTTGAGGGAATAGACGTTGATAAAATTTTCCCAACAGCGTTACCTACCATTACAAAAATAGAGGTTATGGAGCAGGTAAAAAGCCTGATAAAGGGTCAGCCCGCAAAGCCTAAGAGGTCAAAAAAGGCACGAAAGACAACAAAACGCAGGACAAAGAAATAATCCTCATTGATTTATTTAGCTTCAATTTGATAGAATTTAATGTTCGACAATTCATTCTGGGCTTGCACCGAGTGAAACGAGGGGCCGCTAGCTCAACGGTAGAGTAGAAGCCTTTTAAGCTTTTGGTTCAGGGTTCGAATCCCTGGCGGCTCACAAATCAGAAGGGTTGACAAATCAATCTGTTTTATGATAGCTTGAAGGATAGCGAAACCCGCCTTCGCTAAAGCTACGGCGGGCGAAGGGTGGTGAGAAAATTTGCAATTTGAAAGTGTAAACGAAGTTTTTACAGTTACACTTAATAATACTCTAGCCACAGTTGCTCAATTTATCCCTCGTTTTCTAACCGGCCTTATTGTTCTACTCATAGGATTAATTATCGCCTCATTTGTCAAGCAGGTATTGCTTCAACTTTTTAAATTTATAAAGCTTGAACAATTGCTTGATAGATATGGCGTGCCGGAGACGAAAGTAGCAGAAAGAATATCGTGGACAGGATTCCTGGCAGAACTTGCTCGATGGTTTGTTATTATTCTCTTTCTAGTACCAACTGCAGATATCTGGGGACTAAGTCAATTTGTTGTTATTCTTAATAACCTTTTGGCTTACCTGCCGAATGTTTTGGTATCAGTCCTTCTGCTATTGGTGGGATTTGTTGTTGGGAGATTGGTGCATGATTTACTTTTGGCTTCGGTACAAGGAGTTTCGGGAGAATCGGCAAGAACCATAGCGGTTGTAGGACAGTATTCTGTAATAGTTTTTGCGGTTTTAATAGCTCTAAATCAACTTGGAATCGCAAGTGACTTGATAAGAATATTGTTTGCCGGAGTAGTGGCATCGGTTGCGTTGGCTGCAGGTTTAGCATTTGGTCTTGGAGGCCGCGAATCCGCCAAAGAAATCCTGACCAAGCTAATGAAGAGGCTATAATCGATAATGTGCCTGCGCTGAGCGAGCGTAGCGAGTCGAAGTGACGCCTACGGGATTCGAACCCGTGATTACAGGGATGAAAGCCCTGTGTCCTAGGCCACTAGACGAAGGCGCCGTGCTCAAATTATATTCGAAAAGGTGCGGAACATCAAGGCGAATAAAATTTATTCAGCTATTTCGAGGAGTTTTTCAAAGTTTTCTTAAACCAATCAACAACCTTCCTGTACACCTCTTCTCTTTTGGGTTCCAAACTATGATACGCACCATCAATAATAACTTTCTCCTTAGGCTCATTAGCGTTCGCGTAGATTTCTTCCATCTCCGATAGCGGTACGTGGTCATCAAGCGAACCATGAATCAAAAGCAATGGGCAATTTATTCTTTTAAGCAGCGCTTTCATGTCGTGGTTGTCAAAATCTTTCCAAAAGGGTGGATCCATTTCTGTTTTAGAACCATCTGAGTCAACTCTCACTGAACGTTCTTCTGGATTATATCCTTCTCCAAATAAGTCGGCCAGAACTTTTTTGCCATTCATAAAAGATCCCATTAATATTATTCCGTTAACTTGAGGGGCAAGAGCTATTGTGGTAGTAGTGCCAAAAGACTGAGCAAGTATTCCTATGCGATTAGTATCGGTTGAAGGCCTCAATTTTACGTATTCCAGAATAGTTTCTAGGTCATCCCTTAATTTGGTTAGTGTAGTATCTGAATAATCTCCTTCGCTTTCACCGCAGCCTGAGAAATCAAAGCGATATGATGCAATCCCAATTTCTGCAAGTCTTTCTCCAATCTCGACAAATATCCCATCCTCCTCTTTGTAATAAGCAAAGCCATGAACCATAATCACAACAGGATATTTACCTCTTTTCTCTTCAGGTAAAACCTCAACTCCAATAAGAGCTTCTCTAAACCTATTCTTTATTTTAACTTTATGTTCTATCGTCAGAATCAAATTATAGCACTAAAGTTTTGTATAAAACCATTCGGTTGCCTTTTTCCATTGCCTGTCTGATATTTGTTCGGATTTCTTCTTGTGAACAAAAAGACATGAAGGTTCACCTTCTTTGTAAAGACGAATGTAATCTGTGGCAATAAAATCAGGGAGTCTATACGATTCGCCAATATCGCTTTTTTTAGGGCAGGAGCCGAATTCTTTGTAAAAATCCGGAGGATTATTTTTGAACATATCGAGTCTTGATTTCGAGTATTTAGGAAAGTGTCTCATGACAGACGTATACCATGAGTATTTGTACGGAGAAGTCC
>JACQKO010000060.1 GCA_016204525.1 Candidatus Levyibacteriota bacterium
AGGATTTTAATTTGATTCAATGAAGCGATTTTAGGAGGATTTTCGGTGATTTAAATCGATTTCTTGATTTTATAAATAATTATTATATAATTGGCTTGAAAATTATGAGAGTTGAAATTGAATCGGGTAAAACTCCAGTTGAAGTTTGTTTAGATATTTTAGACGGCAAATTTTCAGACCTTTCAAAAGGACCGGTCCATGACGATCGCCGAGAGCAGATGTCTGCCTGTCTTTTCCTCGGACAAAATGCAAGACCAGATGATGAGAGGGTCTTAAACGCTCTGCTTTTAAAACTCAGGGATGATAGAGCTGTGAATGAGTATGTCTCATTGAACGAAGGTTATGTTGGATCCGACTTTTACATTCCCGCTTGTGCGGCAGAAGCTCTGGTTAGTTTAAATTATGCGAATTCTGTTAAAGAAGTTTATAAAAGAGCCAAAAGCGAGGGACATATGCCTCAAGATGCCAAAGAGAATGAAAATTACCGAGAATTATGGCAGCCGGATAAGTTGAATGTCAAAGGGGATGTACTTGAGTCTTCATCAGACTTGCTCTGGTCAATTATTTAATCTCTTTTTCTATTAAAATGCTCCGCTCACCTTGGCACAGTATACCGGAAATTGTGGCTATTATTGAGGCTTTTGAAAATCCGGGTTGGATTGGACAGTTGAGAGAAAGGTGGAAGGAAATTAAAAAGTTACAAAAAGGATTAACTCACCTGCTATTAACAAGCAATTCACAGGTGTAATTGAAAACTTCGATCAATCTCTGTTTGTCTTTCTCAGAAGAGACATAAGGGTTATCATCAGGTTTGCTCCATTCAATATCGTCTACACTGCCAAATTCTTGTTTACCCTCTTTAAGATTTCCAGACATTTTTTGATTGCAATCAGCAAAACTTAAGAAAGTTTCGGTTGGAATACTATTTCCAATAGGACCATCTGCCCACATCTTGTTATACTTGAAAACTCCATTATTCAATTCGACAATACTACTTCTTTGGATAAGACCTAACCTACTAACTGGCGGAGCGAATAATGTGTACGGGTAAATTAGATCAGCAGCATTTTTTTGTTCATCAAAAACCATCCAATCAGATTCTACTTCTGCTCGGAATCTATCAGCCCAAGTATATTGAGACCAAGCACTGAAAGTGTAAAAGGCCAAGATTATCAAGATAATTATTAATAGGTACTTAATCTTCATATATCCTTTTATTTTGAAGCAGTTCGTTTATTAGATCATTTGTCCAGTCAGGAGAGTCTCTTTGAACTTCGGGTGGTAGTGTTTCTGCCCAATGATTTGGAATTTTTGATTTTTGAGTCTCTTTTATCCTGATGAGATCCGCCGTTCCAGTCGACCATAAAACCCATTGATCACGATTTAGCGGCAACGTGTCATTGTAATCAGGTCTCCACCTGTCAATGGTTCCAAAAGCAATACTAGGAAGTGATGTATATGAAACACTTCCAGCCCAGGAGTAAAGAACTGGAGTATTTGGATCAGAAATTAAACTAATAGGAGAAACAGTAGCAAAACTACTTTGTAAATTTGGCTGAAATATGCTCACGCAACTGTTGTATGGAACAATTTTATCTTTCATTGTTTACCCATTAAGTTAATTCTGGATCCCAGTATATAACCAACAATTAAAGAAATTATTGATAAGCCACTTTCTGGACTAACGATCTTTTCTAACAATAATGCTGTAATGACCAAGACTACGAACAACCCCAGTATAAGTTGGGAGTAATTTTTTATTATCTCAGAGAAAGATTTAGCCACGTTGGCAGGATCGCCAGAACCAGGAAACAAATTCTTGATTCCATACCAGGTGATAAAAATGAAAGCTCCAAAAACTAGAACTCCAAAGACTAATAATGCAATATAATAAAAAGACATTTTTGAACCTAAAACAGGTTATACTAAGGCACCTAGTGCTCCCCCGCGTGGATTCCCCGCCTACTGGCGGGGTAAACTTCCCTCGAAACGTTAAGGGTTAAGCTCCTCCGGGAGGATTCGAACCTCCGACCAATCGCTTAACAGGCGAGTGC
>JACQKO010000062.1 GCA_016204525.1 Candidatus Levyibacteriota bacterium
AAAAGCTCCGGCAAAACCTTAATTAAAGGTTTACCCTGTTCAACTGCCAAAACACTATTGTCCACCAATGTTTTCAGAGATGCAATCTGATTATGAATTTTTATCAAAGGCCCGATTCTAGGATAGCGAGCCGGATTCACGTAATCTACCTCTTCCTTTGCCTTTTTTACTTCAACTTCAATATCGTCAATTTTGGGAACAACCTTATCCAGAGACCTCACGGCAGTTCTAATTCGCTCTTCTGCAGACCCTCCGGCAAAGGTTCCCTTTCCCTTAAGACCTAAAACATCGGCATAAGGGATAAGTGAATCTGCAGTGATAATGGCCGCATTTATACCGTGAATTCCTGCTCCAACCATGTGATCCGCGTCAGAAATATAAAGACCAACTCCCGGAATAAATTTGGCAAACCCAATGGATCCGAGTTCCCGTTTTAATCCTTCTGCCGCTTCACGAGTTTTGACAAGCTCCTCGCGTGCCAACACCACATTTTGATTCTTGGCAGCATCGGCGGCTTTTTTTGCCTGATCATAAACTTTGTCCGTTTTGCTATACACAGCAAAGGCGCGAACGGCAACATAAAGAATCAATAGCCCCAATAGAAGCAGCACAACGCCCGTAATCCCTAATCTTTTGAGACTGAAAAATTTCGCAAAATTTATTTTCAGTGGAGTTCTCAATCTTTCGGTTTTAGGCTTCAAAGACGAATCTTGCGGCTTAGACGAGGGCTTGGAATCGGAAGATCCCGCCAAGGCGGGATCTGTATCAAAGTTAATTTTCTTAAACCCTTCATCCATAATTTGAGCCCAATAATCTATTTAATCAAAGTCGACAAGGAAATGCAAACTCACATGGCGCCCTTTCCTGAGAACATTGCAAACGGCGTCCTAAAAATTATCCACAAATCATAAAGAATATATCTTTTTGAGGCATAACTTGCGTCAAGCTGAATTCTTTTATCAAAGTTTATTTCAGACCGGCCGGTCACCTGCCATACCCCCGTTATTCCGGGCTTTACGGATAGCACGATTTTTACCGCTCCCTTTGTATGTGGGTACTCTTTCTGCTGGTCCCTAAGTTCATCAGGATAATAAGCGCGGGGGCCTACGATGCTCATCTCGCCGCGCAGCACATTAATAAACTGCGGAACCTCATCTATTGAATATTTTCTAGTTATTCTCCCAATCCTTGTTATCCTTGGGTCATCTTTTAATTTATACCCACCCCTTTTATATTCTTCATAAAGCTTTTTAAACTTGGGATTTTCTAAAAGAGTTTCGTGAGCATTCTGAACCATAGATCTAAATTTATACATCCTGAATAACCTGCCGTACCTTCCTACTCTTGAGGGAGTGTCTGCAAATATAGGACCGGGAGAGTCAAGTTTAATCGCAATAGCTGTGAGAATGATTACCGGTGCGAAAATAACAAGCAAAAGTACAGATAAGATTAAATCAAAAAGTCTTTTGAGAAAATCATAAACCATACTAGGTTAGCTTCTCGTGTTCAGTTCCAGCGAGGCTCTCAACCAGTTTTTTAATCTTGGGCGCAGATTCCTTACTGCATATTAGAAGAACATCATCTGCATTGATTACTATCATTCCTTTAAGATCAATTCCGACCGCCAGTTGATCCGTATAATTAAAAACAAGATTGTCGGAAGAATCATTTAAGAGAACTTTACCTCGCGCCACGTTTTCACTACTTGCGATTTGAAGAGCTTCTTTGAGGGCCTCCCATGCTCCCACATCGCTCCACCCCAGATCCGCAGCGATTACTAAAACGTTTCCCGGAGAAAGTTTCTCAAGTATTGCATTGTCAAAGCTTATTTTTTCAAGTTTTGAATATTCTCTCTTCATTACTTTTTCAAAATCACTCTCGCCAATTGCTGCTTGAATCTTCATTACGCCTTCAAAGATTCCCGAAGCAAACTTTTTATAAGAATTTAAAATAAAGGATGGTGTTGTAACAAAATATCCGGGGTTCCAGGCGAATGTATCGCTTTCAAAATATCTTTGCGCCTCTGAAAGTGTCGGTCTATAGATAAGACGCTTAAATTCAAATACCTTTGTCCCCCTTATGCTTCTGACCTCTTCTCCAAACTCAAGCCACCCAAGATTTTGATTTGCGAAGCGAGCACGTTGACCTATGAAAACAAGCAAATCGGATTTTTCTTTTACAAGTTCTTCCGCAAATCCCAAGACTTCCCTAAATCTTCTTTCTTTTTTAACAAAGTGATCGCTCCATAGAATAGCAACCGGTTCGTTTGGGGTATTTTTACCCACAATCGCGCAGGCTGCTGCAACAGCAGGTCCTACATCTCTTACTTCGGGTTCGAAAATAAAATTCTCTCGCGGAATTTGAGGGAGCTGTTGAAATACTATGTCCTTATATTTCTCTCCTGTCGAGATATAAATGTCCTGGGGTTTAAAATCCGGATCAAGTCTTTCAACCGCAAGTTGAAGAGTTGATTTGTCACCTACGATTTTTTCAAATTGCTTGGGAGCATTCTTCCTTGAGATAGGCCAAAGCCTTGTACCAACCCCTCCCGCAAAAATTACAGCCTTCATAGTATGCTAATGAAATACGAATTTAATTAGTGCTAATGCATGCGAATATTCGTATAAATTCGCACTATTTTAATTAGCATAAAATAACTTTACCATAATCAGAATCTATAAAACTCCCAAAATATTAGTCTTAAACCTATCAAATGAGAACTTATTAGCATTTATACGGCAGTCCAGACTATTATAGCGGCTCGGCCGGAAGCTTTTCAACTTTTCCGAAAGTGAAGCAACGGTTTGCCTATCAAAGAATACCCCTGTTTTGCCTTCTGTTACAATCTCTTCGGCCCCCCCGCCGCGAAATGCGATAACCGGTTTTCCAAAGGCTTGTGCTTCAACCATTGTAAGTCCGAAATCCTCGACCCCGGGAAAAACTAGGGCCTTGCAGTTTGAATAATAATATTTTAAATCCGAATCCGATACATATCCTAAGAATTCAACGGTCGGCCCTGCCATTTTCTTCAGCCGACCAAGCTCACTTCCCGTTCCAATGATTTTTAATGGAACATGAACCTTATTTGCCGCCCGAACGGCCAAATCAATCTTTTTGTAAGGCACAAGACGGGAAACAACGAGAAAATAATTAAAGTGAGGAACTTTTCCACTTGCAAGTGAATTGAGCGCAAGCTCAGAACTATCCTTCGAATTACTTTCGTACTTTATATGCTTGCGCTCACTTAGTGAAGGCTGGGATAGAGATTTGGATCTTTCAACTCTAGGGAGCTGAGCGTCACTTGCAACGTGCGGAAAGTTCCGAGCTTCTCGTATCATTAGCGGGGGATAAATTACTTCCGAATCTAGTCCATAATACTTTTTAATTCTACTCCGAACAGTCTGTGATATCGCGATTAACTTATCGGGCCTCTTTGCTGCAATCTTATCCCAAAATCTAAGATACGAAACAATAGGCCAAGAAATAATTCGAAAAATTGGGTTCGAGAAATAATTTTCATACCCGCTCCAGAGATACCTTGTGGGTGTTAAGATTATAGAAATATGTTTCGTGTGAGGTTTTGTGACTATTCCTTTCGCGGCTTCGGACGTTACTGAGATAACCAAATCGAACTCATCGAAGTTGAAACTTTCGAAGGCAATCGGCATGAAAGCCGCAAGTGCTTCATGATAGGAAGGCGCGAAGGGAAGTTCTTGTAGAAAGGAAGTTCTAATCGGAATTTTCTTTGCCCAAGAAACCCGATCCTCTTTGTAGACAGATGTGAACAGAACAGAATCTGGGAAAATTTTGCGAAGCGCAATAATAACACGCTCCGCCCCGCCCCACTTATTAACTCTGTCGTAAACTAACGCAACTCTCATTTTTCTCGAATCTTTCGAATGTTCCTCGAGTCTACTCGAATAATGCATATCGGAGATTATAACATCTTACTAGAAGTATAAATTGCGAGAGTTTGTTCCGCCATTTTTTCCCATGAGAACTTTCTTGCCTGTTTTTTGCCTTGGGCGATTAATTCGTTTCGAGACTCTTCGATTAAGGAACACGCAAAATTAATCTTTTGCCTAATGTCGTTAATATCGTTCGGATTGCAATAGATCGCAGCGTTCGAACATATTTCCCGATGGACCGGGATATCGGAGACAACAACCGGCGAACCACAGCCAAGCGCTTCAACTGCGGTTAAGGAAAAACCCTCCGAAAATGACGGGATAATTGTTGCGACCGCATTTGAATAAAGCGAAAAAAGCTCCGAATCTTTCGCATTTTCCAAAAAGATCACGTTTGCCCCTACGTTTAATTCCTCTATTTGTTTTTCTATCCTTTTGAAAAAAAAATCCTTTTTTCCGACTAAAACAAGTTTTACATCGTGATTCTCGTAATTGTCATAAAGAAAATCCTTGAACGCCAAAAGCAGGCTATCAACGTTTTTATGAGGATAAAAATTGCCAACTCGAAGAAGATATCTTCCCTCTACAATTGGCTGTTGGCTGTTGGCTTTTGGCTTTTGGCTAAAGCCTCCTTCGTACGTTACTTCAACTTTGGATGAGCTAATGTTTAGATAAGTTTTTAATAGATCATCGCGAACAGCATTTGACGGAACAATTATTTTTTTCGCACGATAGATAGCATTTGATAATACCGCATGATAGCCGGCTCTTTTTGCAAAATATAAAGGAAGAGGCAAAGTAGATGCGCGGCCGGTATTAAATCTGTTCACGATAAGATCATGAATTGTGACTATGAACGGCTTGGAATAGAAGATCGGAACCGAAAAATACGGGAAATGCATTAGATCCAAATTTTGTTCATTTAGAATTTTAGGAAGCCTAATCTGCTCAGTAATCCCGTGCCAGCTCATGTCTGCATGGACCACTGACAACTGACCACTGACAACTGACCTAATTGTTTTTTCGTCTTGAGTTTTTGCGAATAAAACATATTCATTTTTTTTGTCGATTTTAGATAAGTTCGAAACTAAATTACGAATATAACGCCCAACACCTGTCTCATTCCACAATCGGCAGTCAATACCTATTCTCATAGTTTTAGGTAGTAAGTTTTAAGATGTAAGCAATTTCTTAAATCATACAACTTGCATCTTACCAACTAGACATACGTTTCTTTAACGCAATTCCTGTCAATACTAGCATTCGAATAATGCTTGGGTATTTATTTTTATAATGCTTGTCATAAAAAATTCCCATTGCGGCAAATCTTGCTTCATGCGCCCTTTTTTTTGTTTCACTATTCGCCGCTGAAATGAGTTTTGAGTGTTTTTTTATTCCCCCCGATGCCCCTTTATAATGAAGTATTTCAAATTTAGGGACAAAATAAATTTTCCAACTCTTTTCTCTCAACCTGTAACAAAAATCTAAATCATCCCCGTACCAGAAAAAATCCTCGTCCCACCACCCTGCTTGTTCCCCCGCTTCTCTTCGAACCAGCATAAAAGCACCGGCTAGAGCATCGACTTCATGAGTCTTATCCAAATCTAAATATCTTAAATTGTATCCTCCGAACAATTTCGACTTTTTGAATATTTTCGAAGCGCCGGAAAAATGTGAAAGCGCTCGAAACGGTGTTGGAAACCCACGATGAGCAGCATCGTCGAGCTTCCCATTCGGGAGGCGAACAAAACAAGTTGCCGCCCCTGCGTCGTTATTACGATCCATAAATTCAACCATCCCGTCAATCGTATTTTCATAAACAACCGTATCCGAATTCAAAAACAGAACAAATCGACCACTCGCTTCCTCAACTCCAATATTATTGGCTTTTGAGAAGCCTACATTTTCCTTGTTTTCGATAATTTTGACTTTTGAATTGAAATTTTGACTTTTGACTTTTAACATTTGAACTTCTTCCACCGAATCATCTTCCGAATTATTATCCACTATGATAATTTCGAATGAAGCTCTCTTAATTGTTCTGATCACCGACCGGATACATTCGATAGTTAAATCTTTTGTATTAAAAGAGACAATAATAATAGATACATCAACCATATTAGTTTTTAAGTTTTAAGATGTAAGATTTAGGTAATCTCTTATATCTTAGATCTTACAACTTACCAACTTACAGATTATTCCAGACTGTATTTAAATTATTTCCTATAACTCTCCATGAATATTCATGCTCAACCAATTCCCTAGCATTTTTTGCCAATTTCTTTCTTAATTCCAAATCATTAAGCAAGGACACTATTTTTTGCGCGAAATCTTCTTCTTTAGCTATTACTATATGTTTGTTATTAGATAAATCCAAACCTTCTAGTCTATCAGGCAAGGAAACTACTGGACAACCCGACGCCATTGCCTCAAGTACTTTGAAGTTTGTTCCCCCGCCTAACCTCACTGGCGCAACAACCAAATCGGATTCTTCGTAAGCATCCTGAATTCTAGGAGTAAAGTCTTTTTTCTCAATTCGAAAGTCGCCGAATTTTAAAGTTTTGACTTTTTTTCCGATTATCGTAAGTCTTATATCTCCGGGAAGATTCTTAAAGATCTCATTATAGAAAAAATTAATTGCGTCGACATTTGGAAAGTAAGTAAAATTCCCGACAAATAGAAGTTTCGTTCCTTTCTTAGCCTTAGGGGAATTAAATTTGAATTCGTCAATATCAACACCATTTCTTATCACTTCACATTCATCAACATATTTTTTAATTATAGTAGCATCGGCATCTGACACCGCAATGCAAAGATCGGCTTTTTTCAACAAAGATATTTCCTCCTCTCGAATTTTATCCGCCTGAAATCTAAATAATGGCTTGAGTAAGAAATTCGCATTTTTTACATGCTCACGATACACTTGATATTCGATATTTTCGGTACCAAATACTTGTTTTACGCCAAGACCTCGAATTTCATCCGAAATATAAAAAGCGGTGTAAAAAGATTCAAAGTGTACAATGTCAATTTCTTTTTCATGAATAATCCTTAATAAGTCATTTGCAACAGGCTCAGAATAATAAAGAGTTTTGAAAATAGAATTGCCACCAAATAATCCTAATATATTTTTAGGATCATTAACTTTCCTTCTGACTACCGTTTCTACGACTTCTACTCCTATCTTTTCCATTTCTACAACCGAATTTCTCCATGAACCATCCCTAACAAACGAGAAGAGATATTTTTTTAAATCTTGCCCGGAATGTTTTAACATGTGATAAGCGCGATTCTTCCCCCCGGTATTAGTAGGATAAGGAAAATCATAAGTAACAAATAATACTTTTTTCATAAAATTAAATAGTTGAATAGCTGAATGGCTACATGGCTTTAAAACTATTCTAACCATTCAGCCATTTTAGCTATTCACTTTAGTTTTAATATTAAATACTCTTTGCTTGATGCTATCTGCTTGTACATTGTTCCAAATCCGCTGAAATCATTCGGAGTTGGGTTTGCGATTACCAGATGAGTGGCACCCCGCTCAATCAATTTCTCGATTGGTTCTTGAAACGTTGGCCAACCGCGTCTTGCGCTCATATTGAGCAATGTCGTACTTCCATCATATGGTGCAATTATGATTGCATCTTTTGGCAAAATCTCATCCGCCCTTTTCCCGGCAGCAACCATCCCCCGATCATTAATATTAAAGTAATCTCGAACTAACATCCATGAAAAATAAAAGGAAGACAAAATAATTATTCCAATAATAAAACCTGCAATAATCCCGCTAATTCTTTTTA
Source organism: Candidatus Levyibacteriota bacterium (assembly GCA_016204525.1). Classification (GTDB taxonomy): domain Bacteria; phylum Patescibacteriota; class Microgenomatia; order Levybacterales; family GWA1-39-11; genus GWA1-39-11. The sequence goes on from JACQKO010000062.1 coordinate 7,712, forward strand.
CTAATATATCGAACAACGAAGCTACCCCAAGACCGGCAAAAATACTAATCGTTGGAATTGTTGCGATTTGGTAATAATCATGACGAACATTACCGGTAGCTATAACGGAAACGTAGAGAGCCGATGCTAAGGCGAAGGACAAGAAAAACAAAGCGTTCTTACTTTTAGCTAATGGCAAATAGCTAATAGCTAATAGTAAAATACCTACATATCCCAGTATCAATTTCGTTACTCTCTCATATCCTATCCATCTAAAAAATGCCGGACGAAATCTTATTCCATCTCCATTAAAAAGCCAACTTGACGCAGGTACTCCCTCAGGGAACTGTCCTATCCACCACCGCCAAAGAACAAGTGGCGCCAAAGATAGAGCTAAAAATAACCACATCTGCCATTTTTTTATAAAATCGAACCCGAACTTGCTCCATGCCAAGTAAACCATCGGAAGCGTAAAAAATACCGCATAAGGCTTTAGTAAGAAAGACAATCCGGTGAACAAAATAGAAAGAGCAAAAAATATTTGATATTTTATATGTATTTTTGATATTTTCTTTTTGATATTCGATATGCCTTCGATCCACCTATCGAAAAAGTATATCCCTGCAAGGATCGAACCCGCCATGGCCGGATCAGGCAAAATCGTTCGTCCATAAAAGATCGAGAAGGGCAGGAAAAGATAAAAAAATGTGGCAAATTCGCCAGCTGATGAACGTGCATATTTCTTAGTCAGAAGATACACAAAATACGCTCCGGCCAAAGTTGCAAGAATAGATATTAGCCTGCCCCATTGCTCCAGCGTTAAACCAGTACACCCGTCGGGTGGATTAGCTTGGCACCCTACGGTAGATAACTTAAACAAACCAGCCTGAAGCGCATTATATATAGGAAGCTCGACGAATCGATACCCTTTTGGATTATCAATGCCTGATTGAATATTTGAGATATCAAAATATCGGGGATATAAAAGATTTATCCCTTCTCGGGCAAAAATCGTTGAGACTGCGTTTGTATCGTTTTGCCTGAATGCATGCCAATCCGCCACCGGATTATCAAACCTATACAAACGGACAATAAATCCAAGCACAAAAATCAATACAAGAAGCCACGTAATCCGCCTCATTAGCTTTATTCTAATTGATACAAACCATATTATCAAACAAAAAAATGTTTCTTAACTTCTGTTTTATGTATAATATCTGACATGGAAACTCGCGCAACAGAACCCATGGAATTATCGGATGGCGTAAACAAAGTACTGACATTTGCTAGAAACGAAGCATTTAGATTCAAAAGCAAAGTGATCACTCCCGGACACTTGTTCGTCGCGTTTATACTTGAAGGAAGCGTCGCGGATATACTCACACAAAAAGCGTCGAGATTAGAAGAATTTCGCCAGGCAGCGCAGGATACAAGTTGGAATATAGACGAAAATATTCTAAAACCTGAAATTAAACATAACTCTGACGTTAAAAGGGCATTAGAGATAGCCTCTGGAATGGCAAGTCAAGACGGATCAATAAGTATCTCTACTCTACATCTTTTAAGAGCTATTCTTTTAGATGGACTACTGAGAGACGCGAAGCAAGGAGATGGTATGGCTGAGGTTATATTAAAATCAATGATTGGAAGCACGCCAGGAAGACTACTTGTAGAATCGGGGGCGATGAGCGAGGAGGAGGTTCGAAGAAAAGTTAAAGCGATTATAGACTCTGAACCTGAGGGACTAACCAAGGAAACACTTAAACGTCAACATGGTATTTACCAATTTTAATCCCTTAGCTTATGAACCTCCCCTACTGTCCACCCGTCGGGTGAACTAGCTTGGCACCTCACGGTACTCACTCCAAAATTAGACTTTTTATTTTCGCCAGCTCCCTTTGATAATCAACTCCATCATTTATAAACTCCCTATATCTTTTTTTAGATCCGTCGAATAAGCTCAGTAGAAATTTAGTAATTATAAAATTTTGATCCGTGTCTTTAATATAAAGCATATAGGATGTAAATGGGTACTTTTCCAAATCGCCAATCTCAATCATATATGCAGTGACTGGGTTCAGATGAATATAACGCGAAACATGCATGAAATCCTCATCTGTCCCTATCCATCTACTCTTAAAGGGATTTTGAAATAAACTCCCATTCCGATTATTTTTTATATTAAAGTATTTGGCAAAACTATTTTGAATATTAGAAGCAAAGATTTTTATTCCATCATCTTGTAATTGCTTTACCAATAAATGGTAATGGTTAGGCATAAAAGCAAATGCATAAATTTCGACTAATGGAGAGTGATCTTTTACGCCAGACAGATATGAATCTCTTAGCTTTGTGGTCATTTGTTTAAACTTGGAATATCGTATTATCTGTTGATACCTATAGAAGTCGATCGAGTTAGTAATCTGGGTTAAATGCCTTAGCGAAGAGAATATTGTTTCATTTCCTACGGATTTATTGAAGACATGATAAATTTCTCCCGTAGCCAATACATCTCTTTTCGTCGACATACCTCAGACTACTATAGAATCCGTAGGGTGTCAATACAATACCACCCGTCGGGTGAATTTTAGTTCAACGCGAGGACCTTAATCTCTGAAGACCGTCAAGAGCATTTATTGCCAAAGTGGCGTGTTTGTTTGCATGTATTGATAATTCGTTGTGACCTCCAACAACTGAATAATAACCCTTCATTGAAGGCACACCAGTTTCTCTCATGTACCCTATTTGTTTACTAACTGGGAAGAGGGGATCGTGGACTCCTGAGATTACAGAAAGCATAACTCCACGATTTTGAAGAGCTTCCATCAAGTCTTTTATTTCAAATGTAGTTATTGCATCCATTTCCTTGGTAATAGAAGCAGGGTTTACTAGAGCATACAAAGTGATTCTTTCGCATATACTAACCGAGCTTGCCGGATCCATAAATAATGGTGGACGAATAATTGTCTCTTCAAGTAACATTCTTATGAATCTACCCGTAAGAGTTGACCTAGTATCTTTCCCTACTAATCCTGCCGGTTTATCAAGGACTATATTTCGAAACTGTTCAGGCTTAAGCATTGCCGCTATAAGAACATTTATTGCACCTTCAGAATGAGCTATGACGTCAGCCCTATCAATTCCCTTTTTCTTAAGCATATCGAGTATTAATCGCGCTTTACGCAGTTCTACTTCCGGATATCCCTCGTTCCCTATAACACTTCCACTTAATCTCGAATACTCAAGCGATAATGCTCTTCTGCTCGAGTTAAAAGCAGTTTTAAGGGTTTTTCTGTACGTTTGGTAATCCTCGGACCACCCTGGTGCAATCAATATCGGAATCTGATCCGTGACGGTTTCCGGTTTTACATCAATAACTGATACCTGCCCGTAGGGAGATACAAACCTTTCTTTTTGCCAAAATTGCCGTTCGAAAGAAACACCTACTGCTGCAAGCGCTTCCATATAATTATTGCGAAAGAATGTTTATAGGAAAACCGTCTTTATAGCGAACTATTTCTTCAATACTTCCATCGTCATTGAACTTGAATACTCGCTCAGAAAGAGAAGTCCCTGCAAGACTTAAGGCTTCATCAAGCGATGAATGTATATAAACCTTCAAATTATCGTTTTGAAAAGCAAACCACAGCGCGTCAGACAAGCCAACCGGAAATATCCATGCCTCACCGGTTTTTATCGGAACATTTACAAAGCGAAATTTGAGATCATCTCCAGACCAGGAATCAGAGTAAAGTTCGTCAATTGATCTAAAGAACTCTTGGACTTTTTGGCCCGCCGTATCCCAATCGCCATGAATTTGCTGGACTTGAATAATATGAAAAAGTGAAAAGACAGCGATCAAAATTCCTAAGGCCATAACAGCTACGTCTCGCCCGTAACTTAGAATGTAATCATATATTTTTCTAATTGCTAAGGTTAATATTAAGATTAGTCCTAAAGTCGGAAGGTAACTATATCTTGAAGTAATATTCCCAAGTCCCAGGAAAGGAAGCAGAGCAACAACAAAGAACAATAAACCAAAAACAACTACCTTTCTTTCATCTGTCGAAAGATGTTTTGTGATAATTCTATAAATCAAAAAGGCAATAAACAAAATTGCGAGAACCAAAATTATTGCCAGGAGAAGATTGTTTCGGAGGTTTGTTCGAAGTAGAGAATATATTGAGAAGAAAGACGGACCAAGAACGGTCAGCATAAGATAACCTATTAAATTGCCTACAACATTAAACGGTAGTTTTATAAGATTATAACTATAATCACCACTAAACCAGTGACTTCCCGAAATAAACCTGACAATAAGGTAGACAGCAACTGGGGCAAACAAAAGCATATTTTGAGATTTTTTAACAATTTTGCCTATGCTACCTGCTCCTTCTTGCGATACTAGATAAGCGATAATAAGAAGCGGAGTTACAACGCCTACCTCATGGAAAAGAAAACCTAGTGATATAAAAATTATAGAAGTAATGTAATAGAAGAATTTATTTTTCTCCTGCCATAGAATAAACATGAGAATTGCAGAAAGCGCAAAAGCGGCATTAAAGAGATACCCAATTGAAGAGATCCAGAAAACTGCTTCGGAATATCCACTCATCAGGAGGAATATAACAGCCCCCAGACCCGCAAGGATATTATTTTGCAGGGTTTTTCTTGCGAGCAAAAAGAAAAGCGCTGATACTACAAAGTGCAATCCCAGCGAAACTATGTGGTAAACGACTTGATTCAGCCAAAATATCGAGTACATTCCTGCGAAGAATAATTTTGTTCCGGGTCTATAGAAAAATCCCTGAGAGTCAAAAAAGAAATGATAAACTCGCGAAAGTATCGATCCGCAAGAAGAGTAATCACAATCGGCTGCCCAACGAAACCATGTAAAGTCATCTCCTGTAAAATAATTGCCGACCATTGGCGAAAAAACGACAACGATAACCAAGAAGAGATAAAAAATAAACGCATACGCTGACACTGCAGCATTCTTAAGCTCCTGGTATAAATTTAGAGATTTTTTTTGATACAAAGCGAGTGTTCCAAGAACCACACCGGTCAAAAGCCAGAGAGAAAAAGCAATCTTTGAAGCCTCAAAAACATCAATAAGAGTTGCGTTAAATGCAAGACCGATAACACCTGCTAGATAACCAAGAACAAAATTCCTAACTACTTTATTTCTCACCTCCGGCAGGATTTTCTTAATATAAATACTAATTGTCAGGAATATGCCAAAGAATGAGGCAAGACCCAAAAGTCCGGTTTCTCCGAGTATCCTCAAATAATTGTTGTCGACTGCAAGACTAACCGATCCATATCCGCTTCCAAGGAATACGTTTTTGGCAAAAATCTCAAGAGTTTTGGGCCATTCACCCTGAAATCTTGTGGTAAAGGAGAGGTCATAGGCTGATGCCTTTTTCACAATAAAATTACCGTGAAGAATCACTACCTCGGCTGATAAGGAGGGTGAGGAATCCGGTTTAAGTTCGTAAAAGAAATTCCCGAGCCTCTTTGTCACCGGTGAGAGTGAAAGATTTATATATCCGGTCCCCTGCGGGAGATTCTCACCGGTTGACTCATTGCCGGCTGTTACAACCGGCACTTCTTTAGGAAATTTTAAGGGTTTTTTTAAATATCCAGAAGCAGTAGCATCCAATTCAAGAATTTCATCAATTTTTCCTCCCCTCATTGCATTGTTAACTTCTCCCAAGTCTTTCACGAAACATAGTCCGATGGTTTTATCTTTAAATTATAAAAAAGTAACAAAATAAACAATACCAATCGC
>JACQKO010000013.1 GCA_016204525.1 Candidatus Levyibacteriota bacterium
CGAGATGCGGCACTTCGTGCAATTAGAAATTCTGGTCTTTCAGTTGCGATGATCGCAGATATAACCCCGATTCCGCACAATGGTCCAAGAATGAAAAAGAAAAGGAGAGTCTAATGAATACTACAAATGCCACAAATACTACAAATAATTCAATAGAATTCGAACGTAAATTTATTGAAATATTGGATATTGGTAGTATTGGTACTTATTGGTAGTATTATTTAGGGGGAGTAATTGCGCATTGAAACCGAGGTTTTAAATAAGGAAGAGGATCTATTCTCAAAAAGTTCCGCACTTTTGTCTTCAATAATAAATTCTATACCTAAAATAGGAACGGCATAAGGATCAGCAGCCTTTTGATTACAATAAAATTGACAACTATTGGCTCTTATTTGCACTTGATCAGTATTTATTAATGATGTAGATCCTGAAGAAATATTATTGCCGCTGCAAGAAATATTATATTCGTCTCCGTTTATGTTCTTTAACGAGATCGATGTTCCGGTTGGATTTGCTGTGCAGTCCTGAATTTCTACCCCCCCAATTTTAGTAACAGAAGTTGACGAGGACATTATGTTTGTTAAGATCGAAATTGCATAATTGCCATTTTGTGTTACCTCTGAAGTAATTTTTGTTTTACTAGAGCCATGGAGAGTCGAGTAGAGGATGCCGGAAATAATTCCTGTCAATATTACTAAAATTGATATAACGGCCAAGAGCTCAATGATTGTATAGCCCTCCCTAAATGTAAGGTGTAAGATGTAAGATGTAAGAAATTTTTTCATAGTTGGCTGCTTGATCCTGATTGATTAACAAAGCATGTCACAAGTTGAGATTTATGGCAAAAAGTGTTTGTCTCATCGCATTTTCCACTAGCCCAATAGACGCTCACGACAACTTTTGTACTATCCCCACACTCAACACTTGGTATTTGAGTAAATTCTGCCTCTCGTTTAAAAGCACTTGCAATGTTTACTGCCGTGCAAGATCCTGTAACTAATGAGCTATCCTCGTTCATACAGAAAATTCCCTCCTGCGCGAAGAAGGTCGCAGGATTAGTATTTCTAATATATCTTAATTGTTCCATCCCATCCTGCGCATACTTTGAGGCCTGAGTCTGCTGTTTAATAAATTGGGAATTACTAACACTCATTGAGATTGCAATGGCAATCGCGGCAAGCGTCAGAAGAATAGATGCCAAAGCAATTGTCGCCTCGATTATAGTTTGTCCCGCTTCGCCCGCCGGCTTGTCCGCCGAAGCTTTAGCGGAGGCGGAAGCTTTATACGAAGACGGGCCCAGCTCTTTATAGTTAGTATGATACATGCCCATTTGAATCGATTTGAATCTTTATCTGATTACCATATCCATTAACGAATATTTCGCAAGGTACGCCAATTATAATGCCTGATACGGTGTTGAAAGTTATGTTTGCGCAAGTTGGACTTCCTACAACGTCTGAAAAGGTAATATTCTGAGGTAATATTTTTGTATCCTGAACTTGTTCAAGTCCCGCGCAGGTAACATTCAGTTCATAGTCTACGCCGGAAGTTTGGCAAATTGCATTAGAGCAAACATTTACTTTGAAACTTGAAAGTTCGTCAGTTGAACCGCATGTTGCCGGTTTAACTTGCGAAAGAGCATTGAAACGAGCAAGATCTACCGTTTGCTTAAAGTTGGCTGCCGCCTGAACAACCACCTGCCTCCTACTATAGGAAGCAAATGATGCGAACCCTATTCCTGAAACTATTGAGACTAGCGAAAAGACAACCAAAAGTTCAACAAGCGTAAACCCCACCCCACGAAGTGGGGAATTCCCAATTTCAAATACTACCAATTTCCAATAATTTGAAATTAGAAATTTGAAATTAGAAATTTGAAATTTCATTTTTAGGGGTTTGTCAGAGTATAAGAGACTGCGCTAACGCTTGTGCAAAGATCTCCGGCTTGTCCATCGTCTGCATCGCGATCTTGATCGTTGGTATTTTCAAGACACGCATAAATAGTATATGTTATCCCCGTGGAGGAAAAAACGTAATCCATCTCCACGCTAGGATCGCATGGAATTTTTTGCATATATGTGGCCGAGTTGAATGAGAATGGTCCTGAGGTTGGACACGAAGTAGAATAGAGAGTCGTCGGATAAGTTCCGTTGTCGGCGCGATAAAGCTCAAGAGCCGATTGAATTTGGCGAAGGTCGCTCTTTCTTTGGGCATCCCGACCACGCTGCCTGACACCAACAAAATTTGCTACAAGTAATCCAGCGAGAACAGAAATAATCGCAATTACGACAAGTAACTCGATCAAGGTAAAACCATGCGAGAACAATTTACCACTGGCCACTGACCACTGACGTTTGGTAGAGATTCCATCCATAATTTTAGTTTAGACTATTTTATTATCTTTGACAACATTTTTGTCAGTTGTCAGACGTTAGTTGTCAGTTGTGTTTCGCTTAGGGCGAAACATTGGGGCTTGAAACTCCATAATTACAAACGCCATTCGCCGTACTCCCACAGGGAAAAGTTGCTGTCGGTGGGGCATTGTCGCAGACTGCACCGTCAGGCTTGCATGCATTAGAATCCTTTCCTCCCCGCTCAAGAGAAGCGTATAGTCTATAAGTTTGCGAATCGGAGGAATATATATATCGTCTCCCTGAGGTTGGATCCTTCGGCAATGTTGTTATATAAGGTGCCCATGAATCTCCCCAATTAACCCCGGAGACGCCTACTGTTGTGTCCTTGTCTATCTTATATTCGGATGTGTTTTCAGGATATCTTCCAAAGTCGTTATAGAACGTCTCAAGGGCGCGCTGAATTTGCGCAAGATCATTCTTTCTTTGCACATCTCGAGATTTCTGAAGTTGCTCAAAGGGATTTAGGGTAAAAACCGCGCTTCCCATTATTATCCCGAGAACACCTATAACTACCAAGAGCTCGATAAGAGTGAATCCCACACCAAGCTCTGGTGCGGGATAAACCCCACCATTTTTGATGAAACATAAACGTATAACATTGTAAAAATGGTGCTGGGTAAATCCCCTTTTTTTCATAAAAATAGATCCAGAATTCTTATGCCAAAAAAGTAGCCTAGGATAGCGCCAATTGCCAGAAATGGACCAAAAGGTATAGTATCATTCTTGAATTTCTTTTTGCCCATAGCTATTAGTATGAGAGAAACTGCCGCACCTGTCAAGAAAGCTGCGTAGACTCCAATTATTATTTTGGGGAATCCAAGAAACAGTCCAAGAACAGGAGAAAGCTTTACATCTCCAAATCCAATTCCGCGGCCGCGTGTTATTATGAATAAAAATAGAAAAGAACCGGTAGTAGCGAGGCTCGCAAAAAATCGATTAGTAATTTCGGCAGGAACCGCAAAGAATGTATACAAGGTTATAACGCCTAAAAGAAAAATGACCACTTCGTCAGGAATTATTCCATACTCAAGATCAGAAAAAAATATGCATAAAAAGGAAGACAAGACTAAAGCTAAAAAGATGGCATCAGAAAAACTAATTTTAGCAAAATAATAAAAGGCGAAAATAGATAAAAAGAGTAGAGCTGTTGCTATTTCCACAATAAGTAGCCGAATCGAAATTTTTGCTTTACAGTACTTGCACTTCCCGCGAAGCCATAAATATGAAAGGATTGGAACTAGTTCTTGCAGGTGGAGAATTCTTCCACAATTAGCACAGTGAGATTTTTTAAATAAAATGCTTTCTCCGCGCGGCAATCTATCAATAAGAACATTTAAAAAAGATCCAACTGCCGCCCCCACAGCAAATACCAAGAGAAAAAATAAAACTTCCACGTAATCAGTATAGCAGTAAAACGGTGTAGCAGTGAAACAGTAATCAGTAAAATAGTATCCTACTGATCACAGATCTACTGATTTACTGTTCTACTGAATTACTGGGGATTATTGGGTGCACCAGTTGCAGTCAGTAGTCCCTCCAGTGGATTTACAGTTCGTTCCAACAGCTCCTGTATTACTATACTTTGTCGCAGCTTCTCTTTGTTGAGATTTTGAGATTGGCTTAAAGCATATAACTGTATCATTTTGTCTACTTGATTGAGGATCTGGTTCTGTAATGTAAATTTTGCTAAGATCCTTAAAGTCTTTAAATCCTAATTTAAGCTCAGCATCTGCGACCAGCGCATCTATGCATGCTCCCAGATTACTAAGAGTCTTCGTGGCCACATCAGCTCCGCCTGCTACGGCATTGCACGCATCGTCTCCTCCGTTGGCGGTTGTTTCCCAAGGAAGAGCATTATGAGTGGTGTAGTATCTTAAAAGTGCATTATGAAATTCCACAGAAGCATTTTTTATGTTTGTATCAGTTGCTTTATTTAGTTGTTCAAAAGGATCAATTGTTGTAATAAGCGCAGCTGCCAAAATACCTAATATTCCAATGGATACAAGAAGTTCAATTAACGTAAACCCCTTATTCAGGTTATTTAGCGGGGCAGATAGATTCATATTCTAATTAATCTTAGGCATAAATAAAATTGCTTGTCAAGTACCAGCCCTAAGCAAAATTTTTTCAAGGACAAACCTTTTGTTTAAATTATTGCTCTCAATAAGTGGAACATATTGGCATAAAGACTTAAGAAGAGTTAAAAGAAAAAGTGCTTTTTGGAATTCTCCTTGCTTAATCTGTTCAAAAAGTATTTCACGAAAAACTATTATTAAGTCACTAAAAATTAAATTGGGATTTTGGGAAAATAATTTATCTACGAATATAAAGGCAGAAGATAAATCTTTTTTGCGCTGCGGGCCGGCAGGCAGCGCGCTAAGAAAATTTCCTAACATATTTGAAAGATTAGCGTCCACATCTACCTTCTTTCCTTTAAAATTTAAAACACGGGCCCTTGAAAGAATGGTTGGAATCAACATTGCCTCATTTAAAAATATGAAGCTTGTATCCTCAGGTAGCTCTTCAAGTGTTTTAAGAAGCGCGTTTTGAGCTTCAAGCGTTGCATCTCGAATTACAAAAAGACGCTTAGCACCGCTAAATGCCCTTGTTGATAGGAGTTTTTTGATTTCGCGAACCTGAGGGATTTTTAGCGTTTCCTTATAGTCGAAGAGATTGTAGGTTTTGATATTTTCCTCCTCAATAAAACTCGAGAGAAAATTTTTTTTTGATTCCGAATCTCCCACTAAAACGTAGCTTGTCATATCTTTCCCAAACAGACAATTGACATTATAGCAGCAAATCTAATACGATTAAATTAGTCAATCGCTTTTCGCGATTCGTTTTTAGTAAAAAAATTACGACTTGCGACTCGCGACATGCGACTCATGATTTTATGGATGGACAAACAGTACCAGTAAGTAATTCCTCAAAACCACAATCAAACGGCACGCCTACTAATGGACGCTCGCTGGAAGAAAAAAATATTGCATCAATATTGCTTGAGGAAAAACTAATCGCTCCTGATCAATATGACAGGCTTAAAACAGAATCAGTAAATAGAAATATATCGATTGATCGCGCTCTTCTTGATTTAAAAATTGTAAACGATGAGAAATATTATGAAGCAAGAGCAAAATTAATAGGCACGCCGTATGTTTCAATTACCACCCTACCTTTTTCTCCCGAAGCTTTGACCTTTGTCCCAAGGGCAGTTGCCGAGCGGTTTAATATCATTCCGTTTGCATATGATAAGGAAAGAAATACTCTTTCGGTTGCAATGTCCGATCCTCTGGATCTTGAAACCGTTAATTTTCTCAAACAAAAAACTAACACAGTAATCTCAACTTTTCAGGCTGTACCTGCGGATATAAAGAGCGCTATTCAAAATCAATATACATTCGGTTTGGTAGGAGAAGTAAAAGAAGCACTTAAAGAGACAGAACAGATTGGAGTAAAAACTTTTGATAAAGAGAGTATCTCGCAAATTATTAAAGAAGCACCAATTGCAAAAATTGCATCAACGGTTCTTGAATATGCAATAAAAAGCAAAGCATCGGATGTTCATCTTGAACCGCAGGAGGATCGTGTAAGAGTAAGATATAGAATAGACGGAATCTTATATGAAAGACTTTCTTTACCGCTCCCTGTTCGCGAAGCCGTAATCTCAAGAATCAAGATTTTGTCGGGTATGAAAATTGACGAACATCGCGTTCCTCAAGATGGAAGATTCAATTTCAAATTTGGAGATGAAGAAGTAGATCTTCGTGTATCAACGCTACCAACCTCGTTTGGCGAAAAAATAGTTATGAGGTTGCTTAAGAAGTCCGGCGGAGTGCCAACTTTGCCGGAGTTGGGTCTTCGCGGAACCGCTCTAAAAAATCTTGAAGCATCGATTTTACGCCCTCACGGAATAATTATTGCTTGCGGTCCCACTGGGTCTGGAAAGACAACCACGCTTTATTCTGTTCTTTCAAAGCTAAATACTACTCGCGTCAATATTTTGACCCTTGAAGATCCTGTTGAGTATCAAATAGCAGGAACAAACCAGGTGCAGATAAATCCAGATGTAGGAATTACTTTTGCAACAGGGCTCCGGGCTTTTTTGCGACAAGATCCAAATATTATATTAGTAGGTGAAATTCGCGATATAGAAACCACAGACCTTGCTATTCAAGCATCATTAACAGGACATCTGGTTTTTTCAACGCTTCACACATCGGGCGCCGCCGAAGCATTACCTCGTCTAATTGATATGGGCGCAGAAACATTCTTGTTGGCCTCAACGATGAATTCAATTGTGGGGCAGCGAATTGCCAGAAGAATTTGTAATCATTGTAGACGTGAATATAAACCGCCGCAAGAATTGGTTCGCGAACTTCGCAAAACCTTAGGAGAACTTATGACAATCCCGGATGACCAGGCGAAGCTATATAAAGGAGAGGGTTGTGATTTTTGTGGGCATTCAGGCTATTCAGGCCGAATAGGAATTTTTGAGGTCTTGCCAGTAAGCGAAGCGCTTGCAAGACTGATATTAACAAGGACAGACAGCGCTGGCATCGAAAAACAGGCAAGATCTGAAGGAATGATAACCATGAAGCAGGATGGGTATTTGAAAGTACTCGAGGGCATTTCGACCATAGACGAGATATTAAGAGTCGCACAAGAATAAAAGTCAAAATTCAAAACGACATAGTCGTCCTGAACGAACGTGAAGGATCTAGATTCTTCGCTCCGCTCAGAATGATACTTCGTGCCACTTTTGACCTTTGACTTTTGAGTTTTGAATTAAATATATGACAATAGCGGAGTTATTTGAAAAAACCATTTCGGCAAGCGCATCTGATTTGCATTTAGTTGCAGGTGTTGTTCCAACAATTAGAATTGATGGAAGATTAACTCCTATAACAACATTTCCTCCGTTAACTAATCAGGACATTGAAAGCCTGGTGTTCTCAATACTAAACCCCGAACAGAAAGAGTTATTTCTAAAAAACAAATCAATAGATTTCTCTTTCGGATTTGGCGGAGGTGATTATGGAGAAAGAGGAAGGTTTAGGATAAATGTTTATCGTCAAAGAGGCACCATTGCGGGAGCATTCAGGTTATTGCCCCCAAAAGTTAAAACCATAGAAGAACTTGCGCTTCCAAAGATTTGTCATAATTTTGCAAAATTAAAACAAGGATTTATATTAGTGAGTGGCCCTACGGGACATGGCAAATCTACAACCATTGCTTCAATAATTAATGAAATAAATATGACAAGTCCTGCAAATATTATAACTATTGAAGATCCAATCGAATATGTCTACCCAAAAGGGGAATCAATTATCTCCCAAAGAGAAATAGGATCAGACGCGCTTACTTGGGCAGAGGCCCTACGATCCGCACTCCGCGAAGATCCTGATGTGGTACTTATCGGCGAAATGCGCGACCCTGAGAGCATAGCGTCTGCAATAACCATGGCAGAAACCGGGCATCTGGTTTTTTCAACCCTTCACACCAATTCCGCATCTCAAACTATTGACAGAATTATAGACACGTTTCCCGACAGACAGCAAAACCAAATAAGGGCACAACTTTCAGGCTCTCTTGAAGGTATTATTTCTCAAAGACTTATCCCAAGAATAGAAGGCGGAAGGATTGTGTCTTGCGAAGTCATGATTGCCAATAACGCGATAAAATCAAACATAAGAGAGGCGAAAACTCATTTAATAGACTCAATAATTGAAACTTCTCAGGATATTGGGATGATTCCTCTTGAAGCATCATTGGCAACTCTAGTTAGGGAGGGCGTAATTACACTTGAGGTTGCAAAATCTTATGCCTTGCGACAAGAATCATTTGCACAGTTAATTAGTTAAAGAGGCCCCGCGATCGCTTAGACCGCGCCGCGAGGTATGGCAAAGTCATGGAATTTACATACACGGGAGTTGATAAAAACTCGGCAAGGACAAAGGGTACGCTTGAGGCAAACAACGAACGAGAAGTTGTAGAGTTTCTGCGCGCAAATGGAATAACTCCCTTGTCTTTAAAACGAGTTGAAAAACACGGTTCGTTTTTACAAAGAGGCGTTAAGAACTCGGATATAGTCTTATTTACCAGGCAACTTGCCTCAATGATTCTTACGGGACTAACGCTTATAGAAGCACTAAGGATTCTGAAGGAGCAAGGTAATAAGCCTCGAATGCAAGAAATTATTAACGACCTTATCACCCAAATTTCAGAAGGTAATTCCTTCTCCGATGCTCTCGCAAATCATAAAGACGCTTTCTCAGATATATACATTGCGCTAATAAAAGCGGCAGAAAAAGGCGGACTATTGGATAAAGTTCTTTCCCGTCTTGCAGACAACATGGAAAAGGGAGAGGACATTAAAAAGCGAGTAAGATCTGCTTTATTTTATCCTGCCATAATAGTAACCGGAGTAATCGTTGTTATTGTGGTCATGAATATTTTTGTTATACCGCAACTTGGAAGCCTATATGAAAATTTGAACATTGAACTCCCTTTTACGACTAGGCTGGTTCTTGGGATTTCGAAGATTTTTACAACTTTTTGGCCTGTAGTGGGAGTTTTGGCATTAGTTGGCTTTTTTCTCTATTGGAGATTTAAGAGGACTGAGCAAGGAATAAAGGTTATAGATAAGATCAAATTAAGACTGCCTATATTTGGCAACATAATTATCTTGTCAATACTGGATGAGGTTACGAGAACATTGTCTCTCCTTATAAATTCCGGCGTATCAATTATTGAAAGCCTTAATATTGCGGCTTTTATTGCAAATAATTATTGGTATAAAAGTTCCATACTTTCTGCATCTACCATGGTTGAGAAGGGAGTTTCTCTTTCAGACGCTTTTTCCAACCAAAAAGTATTTCCGCCCATGTTGATTCAGATGATACGAGTAGGTGAATCAACGGGGAGAATTGATGAATCCCTGCTCAAAATTTCCGAATATTTCGAACGAGATCTTGATATTAAGGTAAGGACACTAACAACTGCTATCGAACCAATTTTAATAATTGTTTTAGGTGTCTCCGTTGCGTTCTTGATATTGTCAGTCATAACGCCAATTTATAGTCTGATAACCCAAATCCAGTAGTGGATTTACGCTTCGTTTTCTGCTAAAATAGAATATCTACATGCCAAAATCCTCCAATTACACAGCCAAAAACATACAAGTTCTTGAGGGACTTGAACCGGTTAGGAAAAGGCCTGCAATGTATATAGGGTCAATAGATGGGGCCGGACTCCATGAAACTCTACGCGAGGTAATAGACAATGCGGTAGACGAATCTCTGGCCGGTTTTGCAAAAAATATTTGGGTAGTTTTAAATCCTGACGATTCGGCAACCGTTGTCGACGACGGTCGGGGTATTCCTGTCGATACTGTCCGTGGATACGGGAAGTCTGCCCTTGAGATTGTTATGACAAAACTTCATGCCGGCGGAAAGTTTGGCGGCGGAGCATATAAGATTTCAGGCGGACTTCATGGAGTAGGGTCATCGGTTGTTAATGCGTTATCCAAAAAAATGTGGATTGAAGTTCGCCGTGACGGAAAATTGTATAGTCAGGAATACGAAAAAGGGGCACCAAAAAAAGAAGTTAAGTCGATTGCTGTTTCTGAATCAAGGCTCGCAGAAGTCATAGATGACCCTCAGCTTAAAACTCTTACAACAGGGACGGCCGCAACGTTTTATCCTGATGACTCAATTTTCACGGAAACCGAATTTGACAATCACATGGTTTTAAAACTTATTCGTGAACGTGCATATATTGTCTCGAAGCTATATTTCCATTTTTATGACCTGAGAGCGGGACACACACTTGAGACCCATATGTACTTTGAAGGTGGAATTGTTTCGCTTGTTAAAAAATTGAATGAAGGAAAGGGCTCAATCCATCCTGCAATTTTTATTCAAAAGGAAGTTGACGAAGTACTTGTTGAGGTATCCCTTCAGTACAATGAAGGGATTAACGAAAACCTTGAAAGCTTTGTAAACGTTATTAATACGGTAAACGGAGGAACGCATATAACGGGATTCAAGATGGCATTGACACGTGTCATTAATGATTATGGCAAAAAGATTGGTGCCTTCAAAGGCGATGGGGATTCAATAACTGGAGACGATACGCAAGAGGGGTTAACAGCGGTTGTTGCGATCAGGATGGAGCAGAACAAAATCCAGTTTGAAGGACAAACTAAGGGAAAATTAGGTAATTCAGAAATTCAACCGCTTGTTCAGGCAGTCGTCAAAGAGGGGCTAAGTACCTACTTTGAAGAAAACCCCCAGGATGCAAAAGCAATTCTTGGGAAAGTATACTTGGCCGCAAAAGCAAGGCTGGCGGCCCGGGCCGCCAAAGAGGCAATACTTAGAAAGGGAGCTTTTGAAGGGGGATCCCTACCCGGAAAACTAGCGGACTGCCAGGAGAAAAATCCCGAAGTATCTGAGCTTTATATCGTGGAGGGGGACAGCGCAGGTGGTAGCGCAAAGCAGGGAAGAGACAGAAAATTTCAGGCGGTTTTGCCGCTTGGAGGCAAAATCTTAAATACAGAACGCGCGCGGCTTGATAAAATTGTTGAATTCGAATCACTAAAAGACATGATTATCGCTCTTGGCGCAGGAATAGGCGAAACCACTAATATGGAAAAGGTCCGCTATCATAGAATAATTATTATGACAGACGCTGACGTTGACGGAGAACATATAGAAACTCTACTTTTAACCTTTTTTTATAGACACTTAAAAGAAATTATTGACGCAGGCTACTTATATATAGCCCAACCACCTCTTTACAAAATTCAACTTGGCAAAGAAGCTCATTATGCATATTCTGATCCGGAGCGTGATAAAGTCTTGAAAGAACATGGAAACGGAAAAAATCCATCGATTCAAAGATACAAGGGTCTTGGAGAAATGAACCCTGAACAGCTCTGGGAAACAACAATGAATCCAAAAAATCGTATTCTAAAAAAGATCACTGCGCATGACGCTGAAGAGGCAGATCGAGTCTTCACAATGCTCATGGGCGAAGAAGTCCCCCCCCGCAAACACTTTATCCAAGAGAACGCCCGTTTGGCGAACCTTGATATCTAAACTGTGACAAATTTAGGAGAACCATTAGGCGAACAAATTGTGCCCAAAACTGGTATTCAAGTCGTGGAGACCGAAGAAGATTTAAAAAGAAATCAAGAAGAAGACTATCAAATGGAGCATATTTCAACGGCTGAAAAAGAAGCGGGGGCTTTAGGTTTAATGCATTTTGTGTTGACTCGGTATAAAACGGATGATAGAGACGATGAAGAAGTTTATGTTTTAGATAAAAATGCGAATTTAAGCGTTCAAAAAATGAGAGAAGCAAGAGCTAACAATTGGAACATAATAGTACAAACAAGAAATTCCGATATCCCTATAGGTAACAACCAGGTTATATCGAATCTTTGGCTTATAAATTCTGGTCTAATCATGAGCAGCACAATAACTGCCGACCACGTAGAGCAGGATGAAAGGGGTTCAGAACTGAGTTTTGCCTCGTGGAAAACTTCTAAAGACAGCAAGGCTAGAGATATTATGGTGCCAAACGATCCCGACATTCTCAAAAGGATTAGAGTGAATTTTGAAGTTATACAGCCTAAGCTTGGGGGTGACACCAATTAAATGAAGAATTTGACGGCGGGGGAGAAGGCACCTGAGATTGTGAATGTTTTTATTGAGATTCCTTCCGGAAGTTCGGTTAAATACGAACTTGATAAAGATAGTGGCGTGATTTTTGTGGATCGATTTTTGTACACGGAAATGGAATTTCCCTTTAATTATGGCTTTATTCCACAAACTCTGTCAGGAGACGGAGATCCTGTTGATGTTTTAGTGCTTTCAAGCAAACCTGTTGTGCCGGGAGTTGTAATTCACTCAAAACCAATCGCTGTGATTCTCATGGAGGATGAATCGGGAGTTGATAATAAAGTAGTTGCTGTGCCAACTGAAAAAATAAACCCGCCATTTGGAAAGTGGAATGACGTTTCAGACATTCCTGACCAAACAAAGGCCCAAATCCAGCACTTTTTCGAAAACTACAAGAAGGGCGAACCGGGGAAATGGGTTAAAGTCAAGGATTGGAAGGGCAGGGATGAGGCGATTGAGGAAGTGAAGAAGGGAATCGAGAACTATAAATAGCTTCGTGCGAATTTGATGCGAATGTAAATACTGCGAATCTATGCGAATTATTCGCATGCATTAGCACTAATTAAATTCGCATATCATTAGTATTTAGTATGGATGAACAAGCACAGCAGTCCGGAAACGGCATAGGTAAACTACAGCAGGTAGATATTTCGCAAGAAGCAAAGAAAGCGTATCTAGATTACGCGATGAGCGTTATTGTGGCGCGGGCGTTGCCTGATGTCAAAGACGGACTAAAACCAGTGCATCGCCGAATTTTATTTGCAATGTACGAGATGGGGCTTTACCCAACCGCAAAATACGCAAAGTCGGCAAAAATAGTAGGGGAGACTATGGGTAAGTATCATCCTCATGGCGACATGGCAATTTACGACACGCTTGTCCGTCTTGCTCAAGATTTTTCCATGCGCTATCCATTGGTTGACGGGCAAGGAAACTTTGGCTCAATGGATGGCGATTCTGCGGCCGCAATGCGTTATACCGAGGCAAAACTGACTGCGATTGCAATGGAGATGCTCTTTGATATTGACAAAGGAACAGTTGAGCTTAATCCAAACTTTGATGGAACACTTCACGAACCTCAGTATTTACCGGCTAAACTCCCGAATCTTTTACTTATGGGGTCTGAGGGAATTGCCGTTGGAATGGCAACCAAAATTCCGCCGCATAATTTAGGGGAGGTAATTGACGCTGTCAATTACACAATAAAGAAAATGACCTTTACAAAAAGACCGGATTATGTTGAGAGGAAAGACGATCAAGTCCTTACAGATGAAGAGATAAATTCGCTAAAACCTGCTTTTAATCTTTCATCCGGAATTACCGTTGATGAACTTCTTGAATATATAAAAGGGCCGGACTTTCCAACTGGGGGAGCAATTTATGATATTAATGAAATTAAAAATGTATATAGGACCGGCCGCGGCCGAATATTAATCCGCGGAATTACCGAAATTGAAGATATAGGACAGGGTAAAAACGCAATAATAATTCGAGAAGTCCCATATCAGGTTAATAAGGCGGCGCTTGTCTCAAAAATCGCGGAACTTGCGAAAGACAAAAAACTTGAGGGGATTACGGATCTTCGTGATGAATCCGACAGACACGGAATTCGAGTGGTTGTTG
Organism: Candidatus Levyibacteriota bacterium; assembly: GCA_016204525.1. Lineage (GTDB taxonomy): Bacteria > Patescibacteriota > Microgenomatia > Levybacterales > GWA1-39-11 > GWA1-39-11. The sequence goes on from JACQKO010000013.1 coordinate 13,721, forward strand.
AGCTTAAAAGAGACTCATCTCCAAGAAAAGTATTAAACAATCTTTTTAAGACTACATCTCTTCAAACTACCTTTCCTGCAAACATTGTTGCTCTTGTTGACGGAATTCCAAGGACCCTGAACCTTAAAGTTTTAATAGATGAGTATATAAACCATAGGTTTACAGTAATTACAAGAAGGTCCGAATTCGAATTAAGGCAATCGCGGGCAAGGCTTCATATTTTAGACGGGTTATTAATTGCAGTAAAAAATATCGATGCAGTAATTGACACCATTAAGAAATCTAAAGACGTTGAAGACGCAAAGCAAAACCTCATGAAAAAGTTCAAGCTGACCGACATTCAATCGGTTGCCATTCTTGACATGCAACTTCGCCGTCTTGCGGCTCTTGAGCGGGAAAAACTTCAGGACGAGCACGATATGGTGAAAGAAACAATTGATTATCTTGTGTCTTTGCTGGCTGGCCCTAAAAAAATGCTATCCGTAGTAGAGGATGAGCTGAGCAAGATCAAGGCAAAATACGAAGACCCAAGAAGGACCAAGGTTTATAAATCAAAAGTCGACGAATTCTCGGAAGAGGATTTAATTCAGAATGAACCAACAGTCATTACGCTCACTCAAACAGGATACATAAAACGGCAAAGCATGACATCCTTCAGGACTCAGGCGCGGGGAGGTAAGGGAATTCGCGGAATGACCACAAAAGAAGAGGATATAATAGACAAGATTTTATATGCTGAGACGCATGATTATATTCTTTTCTTTACTAATCTTGGGAAAGTTTACCAGACCCGGGTCTTTGAAATGGAGGAGGCCAGCCGAATTTCAAAAGGTACAGCAATTGTTAACTTAATTGATATAACGCAAGGAGAAACTATCCAATCAATCTTGACTTACAATCCAAAAGAAAAAGATAAACTTAAGAATATTGTAATGGCAACGCAAAAAGGTGTAATTAAGAAAACAAAGGTCTCGGAATTCGCCAATATTAGACGCGGGGGAATAATTGCAATTAAACTTGAGTCCGACGATTCTCTCCAGTGGGTTAATTCTTCAAGCGGAGAAGATGATATTGTTATGATAACTCAAAGCGGAAAAATTATTAATTTCCCGGAGAGTCATGTAAGAGCAACCGGAAGATCAAGCCAGGGAGTTAGGGGAATAAGACTTGTAAAAGATGACTTAGTTGTTGGCATGGATGTAGTATCAAAAATCGATCGCGAGGCAAAACTTCTAGTAGTCGCGGAAAACGGGCTTGGGAAAAGAACCCGCGTCTCAGAAGTAAGGAATCAAAGAAGAGGAGGCCAGGGAGTCAGAATTGCCAATATTAATGCAAAAACTGGGAAAATAGTTTTTGCCGGAGTGCTTGAGCCGGATGCGACTGAAGTAATAATAACGTCTGAGAAGGGGCAAGTTGTTAAAATTCCGCTTGAATCAACGCCATTATTGTCCCGCAATGCTCAGGGCGTAATATTAATGCGTTTCTCGGATAAAAACGACCGTGTCGCCGCCGCCACCACCGTTTCCCCATAAGTTAGCAACTAGTGACTAGATACTAGTTACAGCAAACATTTGATCATTCGATCATTGTCGGGTGCAATCGTAAGACACCCCGAAGGTGTTTTCCGTTGATACCTAGGTTTCTCCTGTAATTCGGGTAAACTCGAACAATGATATAATTAACTTCTATGAAGATTGACGGTCGCAGAATTGCGGAGGAAATCCGCAACGAACTTAAATCTTACATCTTGCAACTTAAAAACCAAGGAATTGTGCCAAAAATTGCCATAATCACTCTTGGGCCGGAAAGCTCTTGGGAAACCTATGTTCGTCAAAAAATAAAAGTTGCCAGGGAACTTGGAATTAAAACGGTAACGGTATTGATAAACCTCGAAGATTCAGATGAAGAGAAGTTGATTCGAACAATCCGCGAAATAGACAAAGATCCGAATTACCACGGAATTATTGTGCAAAGACCTATTCCTCCAAATTTTAATCGCGAAAGGGTAGTGAATTCGATTTCACCCAAAAAAGACGTGGACGGATTTCGTCCTGACTCGAAATTTGAAGTTCCGGTGTGGCTAGCCGTCAAGAAAATTCTTGAATCAAGAATCATGAATTATGAATCATGGAGAGAATTAAACTTCGTAGTGTTGGGGAAAGGAGAGACGGCGGGCGGCCCTATAATTCGCGGTCTTAAAAAAATGGGACTCGAACCTCAAATTATAGACAGCCGAACTACAAATCCGGTGACAATCTTGAAAAATGCTGATATTATTATTTCTTGCGTTGGTAAAATCAGAGTGGTAAGTTCGAAAAATATAAAAAAAGGCGTGATATTAATTGGTGTAG
>JACQKO010000065.1 GCA_016204525.1 Candidatus Levyibacteriota bacterium
ATAATAAAAAATATACCAAGCTGGCTAAAAGAGTTTAGATAAAAAGTCAATGAGTAAAGAGACAAAGGATTTCTCTCCTCCGGTGCAACTATTAGCCACATGGGACCGCCCACTCGGTGACCATAAAAATACTGGGAGATCCAATAAGAGTTATGAAAATAAGGATAGAAGGAAATGACAAAAGCAATTAAAAATGCTGCTGTTCCATATATTAATACTTTTTTATTTTTAAATAGATGATCCTTTAAAATTCGATAAAAAATGTAAAGAAGCGGTCCCGCCACATAGACAAGCACGATCCATTTAACCAAAAGTCCCAATCCCAGAAATATACCAAACAAAATTGAGTATTTTTTATTCCGAAAAAGATCTGATTTAATCAAAAAGAAAATAGTCCAAACGGCAAAGGCTGAAACCGCGGTTTCAGAATATGTAAGATGCACATGCCAAAGAGTCCAGCCATAAAAAGCAAAAATAATACTTGCCAGAAATGAGGAAAGCGAGCTTAAATACTGCCTTGTTAAAAAATAGATTCCAAAAATTGTGGCAATATAAAGAAGTCCGTTTGTAAATATTCCCCAGAAATACGAGTTCGACAATCCAAAAATCATTAAGAACGGCAAAATTAACAACGGATATCCAATTTGTCTGAAAGGTACAACAGAAAGCATTTGGTTTATAGTGTCGGCCGTAGGATTTTGCAAGAGCCTATAGAACTCGGTCGCCATTCGCATGTAATGCTGCTCATCCCACTCCGGAATTTTAAAAGTTCGAAGCGTATAGCGAACAACACTTGCCAAAAATAGGATCGAAATTATTCCTAATAAAATTAGGTATTTATCGAATTTAAATAACTTCGAAGGTTTCTTAGTTCTCGCAACCACAGACTAATGGTAATTGGAATTTAAAAGATTGTAAAGACGTTATTCGAGGTAATCTCGCAATTTGTTGCCGCGACTTGGGTGGCGGAGTTTACGGAGGGCTTTGGCTTCGATCTGGCGGATTCGCTCGCGAGTTACCGCAAACATCCGGCCTACCTCTTCAAGTGTCTTTGGTTTTCCGTCACGGAGTCCAAATCTTTCCTCAAGAACTCTTTTTTCGCGATCTGACAAAGTCGAAAGAACTAAGCTTAACTGTTCCTTAAGAAGTCCTCGCGAAGCAGTATCAAATAGAGTAGGTGCCGTAATATCGTAAATGAAATCTCCAAGATACGAATCCTCTTCATCTCCAACAGGTGTATCCAAAGATGCCGGTTGTTGGGAAATTTTGATAATTTCTCGCGCTTTCTCTGGATCGATTTCTAATATTTCTGAGATCTCTTCAGGCGTTGGCTGGCGTCCCAATTCCTGCATAAGCTTTCTCTGAACCCTCATAAAACGATTGATATTTTCAACCATGTGAACAGGGATTCGAATTGTTCGCGCTTGATCTGCGATTGCGCGAGTAATTGCCTGTCTTATCCACCAAGTGGCATAAGTTGAAAACTTAAATCCTTTTTTCCAGTCATATTTTTCAACTGCCCTGATTAATCCCTGGTTCCCCTCCTGAATTAGATCAAGCAGCGTCATGCCCCGTCCAACATACTTTTTTGCAATTGAAACAACCAAACGGAGATTTGATTCGACTAATTTCTTACGCGCGCGCTGATCTCCTTTTTCAATCCTCTTGGCAAGATCTACTTCTTCAGGGAAAGTTAAAAGCGGAATACGGCCTATCTCTTTAAGGTACATCCGTACAGGATCAGTTACTGCTCCACCCTGGATAATATTAAGAGCCTCAAGTTCGCGCTCAAGGTCTTCAATTGACTTTTGAGATTCTTTCTCCTCTTCAACTGTTTCAAAAATATCAACCCCCTTTTTAAGCAACTGATCGTAAAGAAGGTCAAGTTCTACTATGTGGTCCTCAGGTTTTGGGAATGCTGTTAATATCTCGTCTTGCGAAACATAACCGCGCTTTTTGGCCATTGCGATTAAGTCTTCAGATTTAGTGGTTGCCTTCTGGGGCTTTCCTGTTTTAGGTTCTCCTGTCTTATTTTTTGGTTTGGCCATAGGTCAATCTATTTTACTCTTAAAGTATGCCTAACGCAACCTATAATCCGAATGGATCCGAATGTTTACTCCGAATCCATCCGAATGATATCATTCGGGTTAATTTGGACTAACAATTAGGATAAATTAGGATAATAGTCTTGAGAGTTCTGAAAATTTTTCCTGGTAGGTTTTTAATTTTCCCTCGTCTTTTTCCTGCTCTGCTTGCGATATGAGGCCCGTTAATTTGGCAAGATTTTTCTTTATGGCCAAAACTCTTACCTGTTTTGCCGCCTTTTCAAGCTCGTGATAAAAATGCTCGTTGTCTTGGAATTCCGGAATAGGCGCAAGATACGCAGTATCAAAAGACAAATGTAATTCGCGGGGTAGGTACACGGAGAAATCTTTTGCATTAAAATCACTTTGATTGTATGACTCAAGACGAGACAAGAGTTTCTCGATAGATGGTGTTGATAGGATGATCCCTGAAAGACATGATCTTGCAAAAATCAAAGATTGTTTAGGATTTTCTGATTGGAAAATCAGAGAGAGAAGATAAATCTCTGCGAGCTCCTCACGTGGCAATTGCGCTCGAGGAGAAGCCTTAGCAACCTGACCCTGTGGCTTCTGGTCTTTATCAGCCTGCCTCATCAGTGCCTCAAGTGTTGTGTCAATTAGAGATGCAAGCTTCTTAAGATAATGCTCCTTTATTACCTCATTTTCGATCGTTACAAGATACGGAAGAGCTCTCTCAAGTATTCTTTTTTTGCCCTCAGCGCTTCGTCCGTCTGATTCGCTAAGCGCAGTATCGATTACAAAATCGTAGATATTGATATCATTTGAAAGCGCTTTCTTAAATTGAAGCGGATTTTCGTTTAATAATTCGTCCGGGTCTTTTCCTTGAGGAAGCCTGATAACAGTTGCCGTAATAGCCTCACGTTCTATCAGCTCAATTGATCTTCTTTGTGCTTCAGTTCCGGCAGGATCAGTATCAAAACAAAGTGCGAATTTTGGAGCAAAGCGCTTCAAGAGCCTAGTCTGATTTTCCGTCAAGGCAGTGCCTTTTACGGCGACAATATTTGCTATTCCTTGTTTGTGGGCCGTGATCACATCAAGTTCTCCCTCAACAATAATTACTCTTCCGTCTTTTTTTATTCCATCACGCGCCAAATTAAGTCCATAGACCGTATCTCCTTTGATATATACAGGAGTTTCTCGAGTGTTAATATATTTCCCTCCGGTGGAGCCTTCTGTAAGTTGTCGACCTGAAAAAGCGATAGTGTTGCCGCGATGGTCGATTATTGGGAAAATAATTCGATCGCGGAAAAAATCAGAGACGTATCGACCTTTCCGATATGCCAATCCTGCCAATAGTAAATCTTCTTCTTTATATTTCTTTTTGCCGATTAGATACTTAACAAGCGCGTCTTTTTCGGGCGCATATCCTAAATTGAAAGTTTTGATCAAAGGAATGGACAATTTTCTTTCGTCTATTAAATATTTGAGGGCGCGTTTTCCAGCAGGGTGCGAGAGGAGAAGATAGTTATAGAATTGAGCCGACAAATGATTGAGCGAATAAATTAACTCTTGCTTTTTCTCGCGGTCTGTTCTTGCTGCAGAAACGGTGAGTTTGACACCTACCCGCGCAGCCATTTCTTTTAAGCCTTCCGCAAAGGTTATGTGTTCGTATTCTTCCAGAAAAGTAAATATATCCCCTCCTTTTCCGCAGCCAAAACAGTGCCAGATTTGGCGTTCCGCCGATACAACAAATGATGGGGTTTTTTCGCCGTGGAAAGGACAAAGCGCCTTAAAATTGCGCCCGGCCTTTTTAAGCTGGATCCGCTCACCAATCAATTCGACAATATCGATTTTGCTCTTAACTTTCTCAACGTCATCCATAGCCGTTGTATTTTAGCACTTCGCTTCGCCCTGCACCATACGGTGCGGGGTTTCGCTCAGTACCACGTTCTTCGAATGTGGCACACAAATCTAGCGCTCCATACTTGATACTTCATACTAAATACTTAATACTTAAAGAATGTTTGCGAAGGTTTTGTCCGGGGCGCTTGTGGGGCTTGAAAGGGTGCCGGTTGAGGTTGAAACAGATATTTTAGGAGGGCTTCCTAGTTTTAACATTGTTGGCCTTCCGGATAAGGCAGTCGGCGAATCACGAGAGCGGGTTCGTTCCGCTCTTAAAAACATCAACAAGGACTTTTTTCCTGATAAAAAATTAACCGTCAATCTTGCGCCGGGAGATCTGCCAAAAGAAGGCCCGGCCTTTGATTTGCCAATAGCCATATCAATTCTTCTTGCCAACGGACAATTGGTCGGTGAAACTAAAGACTCCGTATTTTTAGGCGAACTATCGCTTGATGGGACGCTGCGCGCGACAAAAGGGATTTTGCCGGTAGTGCTTTTGTTTGCGAAGCGCGGAATAAAGCGCGTATTTGTCCCGGACAAAAACGCGCTTGAAGCAGCAATTGTCTCGGGAATAGAAGTATATCCGGCTAAAAATCTTCGCCAAATTATCCTGCATTTATCAGGCGTAAAACTTATGAAGCGCGCAAAAACAGTTTCATATAAAAAATACCTGCGAGAAGACGAGTACGACTTTGATATGAGTGACATTCGCGGCCAGGAATTTGTTAAGCGCGCGATAGAAGTATCAGTTTCCGGCGGACACAACATTTTATTAAAAGGGCCGCCCGGTGCAGGTAAAACTTTAATCGCAAGAACAATCCCTTCAATCCTGCCGCCCTTGACTTTTGACGAAGCAATTGAGGTTACGAAAATATACAGTATTTCAGGACTGTTGGATGGCAATTCATTAATGGTTAGTCGTCCATTCCGAAATCCTCACCATACAACTTCACACATCGGTCTAATTGGCGGCTCTACAATCCCCCGCCCCGGAGAAGTTTCCCTTGCCCATCGTGGAATTCTTTTTTTGGACGAATTTCCCGAATTTCCAAGACACGTTCTTGAGGCTCTTCGCCAGCCGCTTGAAGATGGTCATGTTGTGGTATCGCGCGCCAAGATGAGAATTCAATTTCCGAGCCGTTTTATGCTGGTTGCTGCTCTTAATCCTTGCCCCTGTGGGTTTTATGGCGATCCTAACCATGAATGTAAATGTACAACTTCCGAGATTTTAAGATATCAAAAAAGGGTCTCGGGGCCAATGCTTGATAGGATTGATATTCATGTTGATGTGCCGGCAGTCAAGGTCGCAAAAATAGTGACAGATGAAGAAAATCCCGCCGAGAGTTCAAAAATCATAAGAAAAAGAGTAATCAAAGCACGTCTTGCGCAAGGAGCAAGATTTAAGGATAAAAAAATTCTGACCAATGGCGAAATGACAAACCGCGACATAAGAGAATTTTGTAAGATAGATGAAGAAACAAAAGAAGTTCTCAAGCAAGCCCTAGTTCGCTTGTCATTATCAGCCAGGGCTTATCATAAAATAATTAAAGTTGCTCAGACGATAGCTGATCTTTCAGGTTCGGATTCAATTCGAAGAGAGCATGTTCTTGAGGCACTGCAGTATAGACCTAAGCTAGACATATGAATACTACCAATACAGTACCAATACTACCAATTTCCAATAGTTCAATTATTTCTCATTGAATTATTTGTAGTATTTGTGGCATTGGTAGTATTTGTAGTATTTAATTATGGTTAAGAAATTAATAATTGCCCTTGTTGTTTATTCGATTATATTGCTTTTTGTTGGAAGGCAACTTCCCTTTATCCCAGAGATGAGATTTGGTTCTGGAACGCAGGCAGAAGATTTAAGGAAAAATGTTTTAGAGAAGTTTTTGAGAGAAGAAAAAGGCTCTTATAGTATTTACTATAAGGATTTGAAAACAGGACAGGAGTTTGGAATAAACGAGAATAAGGTTTTAACAGCAGGATCTCTTAACAAACTTTTGATTATTTCTTATCTATACAGTCTGGCAGGAGATAACAAAATTAACCTTGAAGATAAAATTACTATCCAAAAAAAGGATATCCAAGACTATGGTACAGGGAGCTTAAGATACGAAGGCGAAGGGAAACCTTACGCATTAAAAACCCTTACGCAGCTTGCATTGGAACAATCCGACAATACGGCCGCTTATGTTTTATCAATTAAGCTTGGCGAAGATAAAATTCAAGAATATGGCAACAAATTAGGCCTATCTTCGACAAGCATGGCAAATAATAAAACCACGGCACGTGATATGGGGAAGATTTTGGAATTAATATATTCTCGTAAAATAACCTCGGATCCATTAACGCGAGAGCTTCTTGATTTTATGAAAGATACTGATTTTGAAGATCGATTGATTCGCGATTTGCCTTCGAATGTTTCGGTTTATCACAAAGCAGCAGACACAATTAATATGGTGCATGATGTTGGAATAATAGACCCCGCCTCTGGCGGGGCAAGCGACGGAAGTCCTTTTATTCTTGCGGTTTTAACCTCAGACGTTAAGGATGAGGGAGAAGCCAAGGGAGTAATTGGAAAGGTTGCTAAGTTTATATATGACAGAGGAAATTAAAGGTTTAACAAGTCAAGAGGCAAATGCAAGACTCGCCACTCACGGTAAAAATTCCGTAGAAAAGCAAGATAAAAACCTAACCTTCTTTCTCCTATTCTCTCAGTACAAAAACATAATATCTGGGCTTTTGATTGCGGCAACAGTATTCTCGCTTATAATTCGCGACTATCTTGATGCCTTCTTTATATTTCTAGTCCTTATTATTAATGGTTTTTTTGGTTTCATTCAGGAATATAGAGCCCAGAAAACTCTTGAAAAATTAAAATCACTTGTTGCGCCAGCAGCGAGAGTAATTAGAGAAGGAAAAGAGATTGAAATTGATGCAAAAGAAATCGTGCCGGGAGACATTGTTGTTCTTCGGGAAGGGGATCGTGTGCCGGCAGACGGAAAATTGATTACGGATGTTCCGATTGAAGTTGACGAGGCAATTTTAACCGGAGAGTCAATGCCGATTGATAAAATTGATCATGACGAAATCTATTCGGGAACATTCATTGTCCGCGGCCGCGGATATATAGAAGTTACTGCAACGGGATTTGAAACTCGTTTGGGACAAATTGCCGCAGAACTTTCGGAAAGCGAGAAGCCCCAAATTCCATTGGCTCGGAACTTATCTAATTTAGGTAAGCGATTGGCTTTTATTGCTATAATACTTGCCTTTCTTCTTGTTCCAATTGGTGTTATCCAGGGAAGAGATTTTAAAGAGATTGTTCTTATAGCAACAAGCATTGCGGTTGCAATGATTCCAGAAGGCCTTGCGCTTGTGGTCACAATAGCCTTGGCAATTGGTGCTTACCGTATGGTCCGGAGAAATACTATTGTTCGCAAAATTGCTGCTATTGAAACTCTTGGAGCAACAAATGTGATTCTTGCTGATAAAACCGGAACGCTTACGCAAAATAAAATGGCGGTTAAGAAACATTGGATTGGAAATAAGGAAAATCTAAATCTATTACTTCGCGCAGGCGTTCTAGGAAATACAGCCAACTTGGTTCTTGAGGAGGACGGCGGGAGCTACGAGGTTGTTGGGGATGCTACAGATGGTGCGATTCTCTCTTTTGTAAAAGAACATATTAAAGATTTAGACTCTTTCAGATCTGAAGGGAAAGTAATAGAGGAAAAACCATTTAGTCCGGAAACCAAAATCATAGAAGTAGTTTTCGAAAAAGACGGTGAAAAACATGTTTTTATAAGAGGTGCTCCGGAAACAATCTTCAAATTAGATGGCATTGCTCTTGAGGCACATCATGAGGTTGACGCTTTTATAAAAGAGGGGCTTAGGGTTATTGCTTTTGCTCATAAGAAAGAGGCAGAAAAAAGATTTACATTCTTAGGAATTATAGGAATATATGATCCTCCAAGAGAAGAAGCCAAAAAAGCAATTAAAGAGGCGTCAGCTGCAGGTATTAGAATAGTTATGGTAACCGGAGACAATCCGAAAACCGCTCAAAAAATTGCCGAAGAGGTAGGGTTAATATCGGAGGGAGAACTAGTTGTTACTCATAGCGAAATCGAAAATATAAGCGATGAAGAATTATTAAAACTTATGCCAAAAACAAGGGTTTTTGCAAGGATGGTTCCGCGGGATAAGTTAAGGCTGGTTCGTTTATATCAAAAATCAGGCGCAGTAGTTGCTGTAACTGGAGACGGAGTGAATGATGCGCTGGCTCTATCAGAGGCAAACATTGGGGTAGCAATGGGTGAGACAGGAACGGACGTTGCAAAAGAAGCAGCCGACATGGTTATAACAGACGATAACCTCTATACAATTGTGAAGGCAATAGAAGAAGGCCGGGGAATATATGACAACATTATTAAAACCGTAGTCTTTCTCCTGTCAACAAATCTTTCCGAGTTTTTTGTAATTTTCTTCTCCGTCATTTTTGGTCTGCCGATTCCATTTACGCCCACTCAAATACTTTGGATAAACCTCGTGAGTGACGGCGCGCCGGCTATGGCGCTTGCGACGGATATTAAAAGACGAGGGCTTTTAAAGCGAAAGCCAAGAGATATTTCGGAGCAAATTCTAAGCTTTGCACGCCTGCGATCCATACTCTTGATAACATTTGTGTTCTCGCTTGTTTTAATCGCAGTATACGCGATTTATCTAAACGGATCACCAACCGTGCCGCGGCTTCTAATTTTCAACCTGCTGGTAGTTGGTGAGATGATAATAATATTCATAATTCGCGGGGGTATTTTCCCGATCAACAAATTTATGATAGCATCAATCCTAATCACTCTGTTTTTGCAATATTTGGTTTCAACTCAACCGTTCTTACGCGCTTTATTTAGGATATAGCTTCGATTAGTTTTTTATATTGTTCGGCGCACGTTTGGGATTGCCAGATAAAGCTTGTTGAGACAAAGCGGTTGGCGCCTGCGTCTTTCGCACGAACAATTGTTCGGTCATTTATTCCGCCGTCGACCTCAATAGAAATGTTCGTCAGTCTTTTTAAATGACGAACTTTATCGAGTCTGTCATCCATCATTGACGGACCTGAAAATCCAACCCGGTTCGAAGTATAGACTAAGATGCTGTCGAGTTGTTCGAAAGGAACTCTTATTTGAGAGATATGAGTTGGACCATCAAGAGCAAGGCCTACCTCGCCGTATTTTTTTGCTTCTTCAACAAATTCTTTCTGAGAAGTCATATGTTCGGCATGACCTAAGAATCGTTTAAACCCCGCTGCCGCCCATTGTTCGACAAATTCGACAGGACCTACCACCATCATATGAAGCTCTAAAAATAGTTCAGCCGCATACTTTCTGAAGGGTTCAGGATCTAAAAAACTTTTGTTGTTTACAAATTTGCCGTCAATAATATCTATGTGAGCAGCGTTTGTAAAAGTCCTTATCTGCTCAAGTTTGGTTTCAATAGTATTCCAATCTTTTTCGAGAATTCCTGGAATAATCTGCATCATGCGAATTTCATGCGAATTTGAATACTGCCAATTTATGCGAATAATTATTCGTAGCATTCGCACTAATTATATTCGTATTAATTCGCATCCTCTATCTCATCTATTTCCTTTAGTCTTCTTGTGTGTTTTTTTGAGGGTTCAAATTCTGTTTCAAGAAATGCTTTTACCATTTCGCGAGCCACTTGTTCGGGAGTCTCGTCAGAAGCGATTGCCAAGACATTTACATCATCATCGCGGCGTGCGGATTTCACTTGTTCGGCATTTATTCCAAGACCGGATCTAATATGTTCGAATTTATTTGCGACAATATCTACGCCCACTCCGCTTCCACACAATAGAATTCCGCGAGCATCATTTGCATTATTTAAATCTTGCGAAACTTTGTTTGAAACCCGTTCCGCATAAATTGGGTAATCATCATCGGGATCAAGTTCGTAAGCACCCAAATCTTCATATTCAATTCCATTTTCATAGAAGTATTTTTTAATCTCCTCTTTAAGCTTAAATCCTCTATGATCGGCTCCGATATATATTTTCATAGACCCGAACGCGCTTCAATAAAAATATGGTAATAATGTAAAAATCTTTTGCTTATAACTTCTGATGCTTCATCTTCACTTATTTTTCCTTCCTCAAATTGTAAGATGGGATCCCAAAATATTGTTCGTCCAATAGCAAATCCAATAACCCCTCTAACTCTTGCTCCTACTTTTAGCCAGTTTTCTACTATTGAAGCTTCTGCAGCCCTCCCCAAGATTACAATTCCAACATTATCTCTACCCTCAGCCCTCGCTTGCTGAACCGCCATTTGATAATCTTCAGCTTTGTTCATCCCTTCAAGTTTCCAAACATCAGGATCCACTTCACTTTCTTGCATTTCGTTTATCATTCTAGAAGTTAAGAAAGGCCTTGCATCCTGATCATATCTGTCAAGATCTCCCCCGAATTTTGCTAACTGTTTAACTGTTGCCGGAACTAAGGGTTCAATAAGAAGTTTGTATCCATTTTCATGTGCAAATTTTGTAAGAAGAGCAAGTTTCTCACGTTGCCTTGCGTTTAATTCTTTTTCTCCCTCAGGATTATATTGTACAAGTGCCTTGACAAACGTTGGATTATATTTCTTGATATGCTGATCGAATTCCTCCCCATATCCAAAATCAAATTCTTTTTGTCCGCTTTTTTCTGTTGTTAGAATTATCGTGAATCCATTTTCGTGCGCATCACGTAAAAGTTCATCTCCAAATTGTTCATCAACAAGAATTGCGGAAGATTCTTTAGGCAAACCTTGTGAAAGCGCTTTTTTAAAACCCTGATAAATTATTTCTTTGGCCTTTTTTACTTTCTCTATCTCCTTATCTGTTGGCTCCCGACCTTCCACTTCAAACATTTTCTTAAGAAAAGAGGATCTGTGGTCAAAAGGTAGAATAAATAAGTCTTTGGTATAGCCAATCATATTTTTTGTGCTTCAAGATTATCAAAGTTTTTGAGCCGCTCGTCAAGGCCTTTTTTTGTGAGAAGCCCATTTTGCGCGCCTGTGTGTTCCATTACGCTTCCTGAAACAGCAAGCCCCCAC
>JACQKO010000064.1 GCA_016204525.1 Candidatus Levyibacteriota bacterium
GACAACCTGGAGGGTTGATTAGGTTGGAACCTCTTCTTCTTGACTGTCAGGCAGAGATTTGATGTCCGTAAGTTCAGGCGCAACGCCTTGAAGTTCTCCGTACATTTGTGATGCGCTTCGATCTATCCTATCTATATGTGCTTCTCTTTTCTTCCACCTTATTTCCGTAAGTCTTTTTTCTGCTGCCAAATCATCGCGCAAAGCTTTGACCCCTTCAAAATGCGCTTCGAATTTATGTCTGAAAGCCTCGGAAGTTATATATTCATAAATTCTTTTGATTTCATGATCTTCATGTGAGGCGGATGCGCGAGCGGCCGAAACTTTTAAAATGATGAACCTAACAGTCCGCGCAATACGAATTGCATACTCATAATTTGTAACCCAAACCCCATCTATCCTATGGAAATCTTTTACATCTTGTGGCAAAACTTCTGTCACCAAAATACATTCGCTTGCATTTACGCGTCTTGTGTCTTCCCGAAGTTTGGGAAGCCACTTTTTATCAAAGTTTTTAGTTCTTTTAGTTTCCCAAAGAATCGACCCGGCGCCATTCCCTGCCTCATCTCGAACATTTTGCCAAATATCTGCGCCTTCAACACCTTTTGGCACCGGCAAAAATTCATCAAGAGGAAATTGGCTTCGAAGATTCGCTTCAAGGTCAAGCTCTAGCACTTCTCCCTGGAGCTGCTGCGAACCTTGTTTTCCCTTTCGTTGTGCTTCCTCGAGGGCTTTCTGCATATCGTTTATTTTTTTCTCGAACTCTAATTTTTCAAGCCTATGTTTTTCAGAAACTTCTTTTGAAGTTTGTTCGCGGATTTTTTCTTCATCTTCTTTTTTCTTTTTTTCAAATGTTTCGATTAACTCTCTATTTCTCTTTTTTTCCTCTTCGAGTTCTAACTTTTGCGCTTTATCTTTTTCTTCGAATTCTTCTCGGACTTTTTTTCGAGTCTCTCCCTCAACGGTTTTCTTTATTCTTTCAGTTTCTTCAGCAAGTTCATGACTTAGAGCATCGCTTATCTTAATGTTGCGCCCGCAATGCGTACACTTAATTACATTATCCATAAAGATTGGCTTTTATTATAATCTGGTCGAAGGGATATTGAAAGTAATAAGAAATTGGTTGTTAGAAATTAGATATTGGTTATGGAAATTGGATATTAGAAAATGGTTCTTATCTACTTTCCATTTTCCAGTTTCTATTACTAATCTCTATTATCTATTAGCTATTTTCTATTAGGTTGTGTTAGTTGGTTTTCGTAGCTTTTGATTACTTCCTTGAGCTCGCTGATTCTCGATTCACGCTCCTGAACCATATTGAATGTTTCCCTGATTTGCGGCTTATAACGAGTCCTTGCCACTAAAAATCCCGCCGCAAAAGCAATAAAGAGAACAATTAATATTATTAACTTTCTATTATTGCGAGTTAATCTTGCCTTAGCCATATGAGTTAGTAAGTTGGTAAGATGTAAGATTTAAGATAATTACTTACATCTTAAAACTTAAACCTTAAAACTAGAACGGTAGCCCAAAACTATATTTAGTATGAAACAAAACTTTATTGTCTGTCAAGGGTCATTCTTTCCACCAGACCAAAATTGCATAGAGTGATGAAACAAGCGCAATGATCAAAATAGGTGTTGCCCAATCCAGCACTATTCCTGGCCAATTTGCCCCAATTAAAATCCCGACAGATAAAAGCGAGATTTTTAAAAGAAGAGCTTCATACCAGTGAAGCCTCAAAGTTTTAAAAATGCGTAGATGATTAGTATGATTTTTTGCCATAAATTCACCTCTTTTCAAAATACAAAGTTACGACTGATGTAATTGTCTGACTTCCGGGTTGAAGATCCGGCGCTCCGCCGACTCCCGCCTCGCGGGCGAACAATGGCACTATTCTGTCAGGTCCGGGAGTCGACTCAACAATATTTACAACTCGACCAAGATTAATGCCTAGCTCCTTTGAAAGTTTCCGCGCTTGATCTTTTGCGTTTTGAATTGCTTTATTTCGTGCTTCTTCTCTATATTTTGAAGGATCATCAACAGTAAATCCTGAATTGTAGACTTGATTTGCCCCTGCTTCTGTCGCTGCCGTTATAACTTGCGGCACAAGTTCTTGTTTTCGGATAGTTAAAGTTAGCGATGCATTTCCCGTATATCCTGAAATATTATTGCGGCCATTTGGAGTAAAATCATAACTTGGATTTATAGAATAATTACTTGTTTTAATATCTTTTTTATCAATTCCAAGTCTTTCGAGTGCCGCGATAATCTTATTATTTATTTCATTTATTTTCTGCTCTGCTTCTTGAATTGTTGCGGCTTCGGAAACAACTATTCCCGCCTGAACAGAGGCCGTATCTGGAACGACATCTACCTTTCCTTCTCCTACAACCGCAAGTTCCCCCGAAACAGTTCGGGTTGTTATTGAGATAGGGTAGGATATATCAAAAAATTTAACCAACAATAAAAACCCAAAAAGCAAAATGAAAAAAAGGACGACCGAAGCAATTAAGGGATTATCGCGAGTTTGTTCCACAATTTTCACTCCCTCTCTATTTAACAGAATTTTTTTAATTGTTGCAAGTTCTCTCAGTTTTACCTATTGTCTGTTTTTGCTTGTGGTTTGCCATCAGAGGAATTTATTCGGTGGTTGGGGGCTGACAGGACATTCTATAAACTCCCCTTGCCCCGCTTTGGAAATCGGCTACCATCTCTGGGACGCCTTCTCGAACCCAAACGCTCCCATTAGTGAGTTTGACAGGGTTTCTAAACTTCGGATCTTCCAATTCTGCAGTATCAAAGTTAGGATTTCTTCCATTTTTTGCAATCACACGCATGTGATAAAGCGTTACTGCTGCAATGCCTACTCCGAACATGCCGATTTCCGAAGGCGCCGTTAAAACCAAATTAAATGCCACTTCCTCCCTTACCAATCGTTTCATTGCATCTTCTCGGGTTTCTCCTGTCGCTGTTTCTATGGTTTCCATAGGAAGAGCTGTCATTCCAGGAAGCTTACCATATAGAGAATTCCCCCTTTTCTCTATGTTAGTGTAGATCAAACCGTCGGGATCTACTATTATTGCCGCAACGGCCTGGATTGGTCTTGCTTCAAGCGGTCGCGGTTGTTCTCTTTCCGGTCCAAATCTATTCATATATTGTATGCGCTAAAAATTGATAACAGTTCCAAAGTTCTGCCTCTTATTATTGACTAATGATTTTAGCACATTTTCTCTTACAAAACCATTTACTATAAGAACTTTTATCCCGGATAAGCTTCTCTTAATTGAAAGTATTTTGCCTCTCATTTCCCCGGTTACATCAGATTCGTTTTTGACTTTCATTTCCCCAATAATATTTTGATAATTTCTTATATTAATTTCAGGTATTATCTTTGCGTCCTTATATCTTGCAGGGTCGCGGTCAAAAACACCATCTACATCAGAGACAAAAACGACCTTTTTTGCGTCAAATCTCTTTGCAAGGAAGGCGACTATTTGATCCCCCGATATAATAGAAAATCCCATTTTCTCATCAATAACAACATCGCCAGAAAGTAGCGGGATAATATTCTGGGCAAGCAGCATTTCTATAAATTTCGTATCGAGTTCCTTAATTCTTCCCGAGCTTGCTCTAATTACTGCGCTTGATTCGACAATGCAAGCGGCAAGATTAGCTTTTTCTAATTCTTGCCAGACTAGAAGATTTAATTTCACCACGCCGATTTTGGTTCTCGCAAATCCTTCTGAACTCAGAGTGTCTATATACCCCTCATTTAACCTGTATTTTTTAGCAATTGGATGAGCAAAAGATCCTGCGCCATGGACTAAAATCAAACTAAATTTGCCCCTGTCTTTAGCGATTTTAATTTCACGGGCGAGTCTTTCGACTACATTCTTTCTAAAAAGACCCCTTTTGGCGAGTTTATCTGTAATTACGCTTCCGCCGAGCTTAACAACCATTAAGTTCCTCATCAAAATTCTATAATTGAGCGTATATTATATATTTAACGTCGCAAATTTACAAAAAATCATTCGAAAGGGGATATCGGCTCCTTTGTAATGCAAGAATAAAGCTTGTCAAAATGCGAGCAAATGATTCTTCTAAAAATTACGACCATATATTATAATTATAAACAAAAATGAGAGGCAATCCTGAGTCTGAACCAAGACGAGATAGAGATCCGCGCAAACTTTATGACGAGGCCTTAAAGAGAATCTTGGGGGAGACGTATGAAACCGAGTTGACCGAACTTTTAAGACAGCGGCGCTTTGTAACCGACGCGCGTTTACCTCAGCTATTCCTGCCTCCTCAAAGACATAAAGGTTCAGATGCGCTGTATTTGTATGATTTTTATCAAGAAAACGATCGGATTCTTGTCCCCATTATGTGGCCGTACAAGAGAACAACTCAGCATTTTCATATAGAGCCTATTTTCGAGACATACGAAGTGTTAAGAGGAGAGCTATATTTAAACGGTGTCCTTATCCCCCCCGGAGGCCAAAGGGTCCACCCGGGAGAATTCCATCAGACAGAAACAAGAGGTCGACATGCGTTGACACTTATTGTAATGAAGGATGCAAGATTAGTACCTGAAGCTCAACAGCACGCATCAATTTGACATCGCCTTATATGTAAGAGAGTTTGGGTTATTCGTATCGAAGGGCCTCAATTGGGGAGAGGCGCGAGGCGCGGATGGCAGGCGCCATGCCAAATATTACTCCCACTGCAACAGAGAACCCGAAGGCGAGAAATATTGACCATGGGGTAACGACCGAAACAAAAAACCGCGCCAAAATCAAAGACGCGCCAATTCCAAGCACTATGCCTATAATTCCTCCGCTGACGGATAAAAATACCGCCTCAAGCAGAAACTGTTTTAATATATCGTTTCTTCGTGCTCCCAAAGCTTTTCTAAGGCCTATTTCCCGCGTCCTTTCAGTTACCGAGACAAGCATAATATTTGCGACTCCTATGCCTCCTACGAGAAGCGAGATTGCGGCGATTCCTCCAAGGGCCAAAGAAAGAATATTTGTAACATTAGTTACTATTTCAAGACTTGAGGAGGCAGTCTGAATAGTGAAATCATCTTCGGTAAGTTTTTTTAAAAGAGTCTTTTTTATCTGTTCACTAGCAAACGGTATAAGATTTTCATTTTCTACCGAAACATAAATTGCGTTCACCTGATTTAATCCAAACTGGCGCCTTGCGGAAGAAATCGGAATAATTACGGTATTGTCCTGGTCAAAGCCAAAAATCGCGCCTCTTTTTTTTAAACTTCCTATAACCGTATATATATTGTTTCCTATGAAAAGTCTTTTACCAATCGGGTCTTCATCTTCAAAAAGATTTTTCAGCACGGTTTGGCCCACAACGGCAACCTTTGTTCCGGAGATTTCCTGACTTGACGTAAAATAAGTTCCTTTTTCAATTACGGCGTTCTGAACCGTTTTTGTATAATTTGCGGTAGTTCCAAGAACTGACGTCCCCTTATTTTCGCGATTTTTATATTTTAAGGAGGAATTTTTCTGGATAACCGGCGCAACATTTGCGATATCACGAAGTTTTAACTCAATATTTTGCGCGTCCTGAACAGATAACTTATTTGCAACCACGCCCCCCGGGGTTCTTGCTCCGCCAATGCGTCCAGGAATAACAAATATAAGGTTTGACCCAAGCCCCTGGATTTGGTTTGCAATATAGGCTTGAAGGCCTGTGCCAAGAGAGACAAGAAGTATTATCGCAAAAACTCCAATAATTATTCCAAGTGTTGTCAGGAAACTACGGAGTTTATTTGCCGTCAGTGATTTTAGCGCAAGCGTTATTAACTCTGTTACTTCCATGATTAAAATACTTCCAATACTATAACTAATCTCCAATTGCCAATTTCCAATTTCCAGTTAGTCTTTAAATTGAACAATTTATCAATTGGATAATTAATTGGAAACTGGAAAATCGAAACTGGAAACTGAAAAGTATTGGTACTGTATTGGTAGTATTAAACATTGTCTAGAGCCTTAGTAATTAGGGCAATTAGGTTAATTTTTTAGTATTTTTCCGTCAGTGATTCTGACTATAATTTTGGCGTGTTTTGCGATTTCCGCTTCATGCGTAATTAAGATTATTGTTTTTCCTTGCCGGTTCAGATTTTTAAGGATTTTCATGACGTCCTGCCCGGATTTTGTGTCAAGGTTTCCGGTCGGCTCATCTGCGAGAATAAGTTCGGGGTCATTCATCAAAGCGCGTGCTATCGCAACGCGTTGTTGCTGTCCTCCCGAGAGCTGATTCGGCCGGTTATTTAATCTGTCACCTAAGCCTAAAGTTTTAAGTATTTCTGTTGCTTTTTTTAGTCTCTGTGTTCTTGAGACCCCCGCATAAATTGACGGCAAAATTACATTTTCAAGAGTTGTTGCGCGAGGCAGAAGATTAAAGGACTGAAAAACAAATCCTATTGTTTTATTGCGAAGTTCTGCCAGCTCGTCTTCTCCAAACTTTGAAGTATCTATCCCGTTTAAAAAATATTTTCCCGAAGTAGTGCTATCAAGAAGGCCTATTATATTCATAAGTGTTGATTTACCGCTTCCCGAAGGTCCAATTATCGCAATAAAATCGTTTTTATTAACCCTAAACGATATTCCGTTTAGAACATGCGTTGTCACGACGTCAGTTTTATATTGTTTTGTGATATTCAAAAGCCTTATGATTTCTCTTTTTTTCATTAAGTTAGATTTATCTTCCAAATCTTGCCCCGGGGATCCTTAAAAATCTTCCTATGGAGGGGAAACGCGAGCCCGCATTTGTATCCAGGGTGACGCTTGAAGGCTCGATTACAACCTCATCGCCTTCCTCAAGCCCGCTTGAAACTTGAGCGCTTATATCATTCGCAAGGCCGATTTTTATTGTCTTTCTTCGAAAGTCCGCTTTTGTCTTTACGATTACTTTATCATCATTAACTATACTTGACAGCGGAATTATTAAAACATTGTCTTTTCTTGCAATTATGATCTGGGCGTTGCCGTTCATGCCGACCCTGTATTGATAGTCAGTATTAGGTGGCATTTTTGCCTCGACGTTATAAGCGTTTCCGCCCGTTGAGGTTGAATGGGTTACAAAATCAATGCTGTCAAGTAAGAGCTCAAGGTTTTTATCGGGAAACGGATCAAGGGTAAGTACAACTTTCTGGTTCTCCTTGACTTTTGAGATATCCGCCTCGTCCACCTCCATTGTGAATTTGAGGGACTCGGGGTCTGTGACGGTAAAGACGGTTTCCCCCGTAATATTCACTCCTGCGACTCTAACATCCGCCCGGGTTACGATCCCCGCAATAGGGGAAGTTAAAACAGACTGTTGTTTCACAAGATCCTGAAGCTCTACAGAATTAACAGCTTTTTCCAAATTCCACTGATTTCGCTCGAGTATCCTTTTCACCTCATTATTAAGGGCTTCTTGGGGCGTGCGATTCTGGTTATCTTCAAGTGTCTCATCAAAAGTGCTTCTCGCAAGTGAATAATCAAGAAGCGTTTTCTCAAGGGTTTTTTGAGCGGACCGCTGGTCCAAAACGGCAATTGCCTGGTAAGTATCTACGTAATCTCCCTTTCTAACTCCGAGCCATGCCAATTTTCCTGCGATCTGAAAAGAAAGGTCCACGCTTTTTTCGGCGGTAACAGTTCCGGTTATTGATATTGATTGGACAAGATCTCCCTTTTTGACTTTTTCGGTCAAGACAGGTTTTGGCGGAGCGGGGCTTGCGATAAAAAGCATGAATAGGACAAACAAAATAATTGCCGAAGACCAAATCCTGTGCCGGTCTATAAAATTAATTACTGTGTTTTTAAAATGATTAATTTTATTCATCTTTTTCAGGCAAGTGGAGATTATAGCATAATTATAGGGCTATTAAAATAGGGCAAGAGTTTATTTTTGTCTTTTATAAATGGGATAATCAACAGCGAGTATTAAATATTATAGAACTAAAGTCGCCTAATTATTATAGGATTATTTTGCCACTTGCAATTACGCAAATAGCATGGTACTATCGCGCTAAGTGCTTTTTTGGAGCACGATATTTTTTTATGCAATTTAGGCAGGTAGGCAGAAAGTTCCTCACGTTTGTGGCTCTTCTTTCCATGGTGACTCAATCTATGAGTCCTTATTTATATGCACTGCCAAGAGTTGCATATGCGCAAGAAGTGGATTCGACAAGCTCACCACAAGCAGATACTCCAAGTGATACGCCTTCTGTTACGCCGGATCAAACGGATTCGACAAGCTCACCGCAGGCACAAGAAGTAACGCCTGCTCTGACAGAGCCAACGGCTTCTGTCGCTGAACCAACACCTGAAGTATCTGTTACGCCTGAACCGACAAGCGAGTCAACTGTCGCACCACAGGAAAATCAGGAGAACAATAACAGTCCACCCTCCGACTCCGCCGATAATAATTCGAATAATTCACAAACGCCAAATCCCACGGTAGATATTTCCCCAACTGGTTCAAGCTTGCAAGATAAAGAGGACGGATACCTTGATATTGTTATTCTTGAAAATACCGCTGCTCCTACTATAGACCTAAATTCATACGAGGCGCAGGAAAGCGCATCTTTGGTAACCGACAAGCCCGATTACGCGCCAACAGATACTGCAATTATTTCAGGAACAGGTTTTAGTCCAGGTGAAACATACACGCTCGTTATTACCTCCGAAGACGAACCACCCGTTCATTTTGAAACATCTGTCACAGCCGATGAAAACGGATCTTTTGTTTATGCCTACCAATTAGACGGCAACTATAGGCCAAACTACAAAGTTGAAGTTAAAGACTCAGACGGCAATGTTATTACACATACCTCTTTCACCGATGCGACGCTTAAGCTTTATAAGGATGCCTCGCGCACGACTGAAGGTTACCAATTTGCATTAGGAGACACTGTTCATGCGCAAGCATCCGGCTTAAATACAAACCATGGATTTAAGTTTGACGTCAAGGACTTAGATGGTACAGTTATACCCGGCACGACAACTATCTGTATTACAGGCGATGCCATACCGGGTTTTACATACACCACCACGGATATTTCTGACAACCGCGATTTCACCTTTGAATTACACGAATGGAACAGCAACAACTGCAGTGGTAGTGAATCTGGGGGAAGTCCAATGACAAAGACTTTTAATGTAGCTTCCGCAACCGCCTATACAACCTCGGTTCTAACAGATGAAACTACAAGTTACGGAGTAGGCTCAACTGCCTATATTGTCGTTCGAGGGCTAGATCAGGGTAAAAATGATTGGAGTACTACTTGGATTAAACCAGGTCCAACAGATGCGTGTGATAATTCCGGGGGTGGAGATCGACCGGATTCCAATTCAAACGGTGCGCTACCAGACGCAACGCCAGCGTATTTAGAGTATCCTCCAAGTGCGAATGATAACAAATGGAATGACCCTGATAGGTACGATGATGATTGTGAAGCATTTTCAGCGTCAAATGCAGGTGCCTGGAGATTAGAGCTCAGAAAGGATGTCACCCACTCCGTGACTTTATCTGTTTTCACTCTCAGCCAACCGAACACTCCGCCATCGTTTGATGCGATTGCCGATCAAACTGTGGATGAAAATTCCCCGTCACAAAATGTATCTATCACCAATGTTTTACCGGGCCCGTCAGGTGAATCAGGCCAGACAGTAATTATGTCAGCAACCTCAAGCAATCCAACTATTGTTCCGAATCCATCGGTCTCCGGAGCCGGTTCGACAAGAACGTTGACCTATACGCCAGCCAATAATCAATTTGGGACTGTAACAATTACAGTTACTGCAAACGATGGGCAGTCAGAGAATAATACATTCTCTAGAACGTTTACGATTACGGTTAATCAGGACACTACGCCTCCGACTGATCCTCAAGATGTTCACTCAACCAGTCACGACATCGATACAGCTTCCTCAGACAATACAATCACCATGGCCTGGACTGTCGCTGGTTCAGCTCCGGGCGCAACCGATGCAGGGAGCGGTGTCGATGGCTACTCTTTCAGTTTCACTACTGGTGTCGGAGATGTTCCTGATGTTACTAAGGACGCCGAAGAGGATACTATTGGCACCACTAGTGATCTCCTAATTGACCAGAGTTGGTGGTTTCATTTAAGAACTGTTGATAACGAAGGCAACTGGACCTCAACAGTCCATGTTGGACCATATATTATTGATACTACTGCTCCGTCAAGTGATATTGACTATCCTGTTGATGAGGAAACTTATACCGAAGACAGTTGGAATGGAGAAATACAAGGGACAGCAACTGATGAGCCTTCTTCCGGAGTTTCGAAAGTTTACGTTTCTATTCAGGCTGATAACGGTGACTACTGGTGTGATGAAAACGAGTGTGGAGATGAATATGGTTGGTATAGCGAGGATGAGGGAGAAACGCTAAATGAGACAGATTTTAATTCGGAGAATGGGAATTGGTCATATGAATTTGACTTTATTTCCGAAGAGGGAACACAGGGATATACGGTGCGGTCCCACGCAGAAGATAATGCCGGTAACCTTGAAGAAACCAACACTGTCCACTTTTATTTCCAGACGGACACGACCCCGCCAGTTTCGACAATTGACTCGCCACAAGAAGGTACTTTTTGGAATGAGCCGATTGAAATTTCCGGAAGCTCAACAGATGAGCCGGATACAACGGTTGATTATGTAAATTTTTATTACCGGACTTCCGGAGAAGTAGAAAATCCTTGGATTGAAATTCCCGGCTCCCAACAGAGCAATAAAGATGAGGAGGAGCCTTTCGAATGGAGTTTTAACTGGACACCAGATTCGGAGGGCACTTTTGATATTAAGGCAGAGGCGACGGACAAGGTGGGTAACATCGAGAACAGTCCGGTGGTCGAGTATGTAACTTATGATGTAACAGGACCGGTTGTTTCAACACCTTCGGCATCTCCTGACCCAACAAACCATCCACCGCAAATTTTAGCAGACGCCGTCGATGCCATTTCAAATATAGTTTCAGCTATATTTTCGGTTGACGACCCCGACTTTTTATTTGCTAAGCCACTTGAGGCTTTGGACGGTTTTTTTGGCTCTTTAGCCGAAACTCTGTTTGGACCGGAGAACAGCAATGGCATGGATTATCCGGGTGAAGGATTACATACCCTTTATGTAGGAGCTTATGATGAGGCCGGCAACTTTGGCTCCAATTCCGGGCCGTTTACCGTCGATACAAATGCGCCAACAGTTGAATCTGCCCAAACACAGGATCAAGACGGAGATGGCTATATTGATGGAATCAAGCTTACCTTTTCCGAAAACATTGACGACTCAAGGTTAAATCAGGGAGAAGCGGATGGTTGGGATGTTGATAATTATGATGGTGAGTCAATCGGTTCCGGAGAGAATGTTAACGATAATATTCTCTTGCTGACATTTTCCGAGGGCGGTTCGCAAGATACTGGGACTACCCCGAATGTTTCCTATACCCAAAGTGATGGTGGCAGGGATGGTGACGGTGACATCCTTCTTAGCACTCATGATTTGAACGGTAATGAGCTTGCCTCAAATACGTGGAGTACAACAGACCGGGCGGCACCCACAAGTTCATTTAGCTCACCGCCAGAAGGCAGTTTTTGGAACGGGCCGATTGAGGCTTCCGGTTCATCAACTGACACGGACATACTTAGTGATGGCGATACGGTTGATTTTGTTAGACTCTTCTGGCGTACGCACTCGGATAATGGGGATGAACTTGATGGGAGTGGGGATGAACTTGATGGGAATGACAATCCCTGGACAGAAATTGATACCGACCCTGGAGAAGTCGGAACCCAGCCGCTAACAAATAGTGACAGGGTTGATCCCTTTAACTGGAGTTTTGACTGGACACCGCCTGAGGAGAACAGCTTTGACATTAAGGCAGAGGCCACGGATACTGCCGGAAATACCGAGACCAGTCCAGTTGTAACCAATGTAACTTATGACACGACAGCGCCGGCTACCCCTTCAGCAGACCCTGCAGCCGGTGATTATACGAGCGATCAGGCAGTGACTCTATCAAGTAGCGACTTGTTAAGCGGGGTTGATAAGATTTATTACACTAGCGACGGATCGACTCCAGACAATACAAAAACTCTTTACTCTGACCCTGTAACAGTTGACAAAGATATGACTATTAAGGCAATTGCCTACGACTTGGCCGGCAATGCCAGTGAAGTGCTAAGTGCAGACTATGGAATTCCGCCTCAAATTTCTGCGGAAAGTTCAAGTTCGGTTTCGACTTCATCGGTAACTATTACTTGGACAACTGACGAGTTGGCAACCTCGAGGGTTGTTTATGACACAGTTTCTCACGCTGTTTTAGGTGCTGCCCCAAATTATGGTTATGCGACTTCAACTATAGAGGTAGATACTGCGCCAAAAGTAACCTCTCACTCTGTTGAGATAGCAGATTTAACAGCCGGCACGACTTACTATTACCGTACAGTTTCCCATGGCTCGCCAGAGGCAGTCGGTGATGAGAACAGCTTTACAACTACCAGTCCTGCCGTAGCTGGTGCTACCACTTCCGGCGGCGGAGGAGACGGTGGAGGAGGTACCGCTTCGGCGCCTTCTTGTGATGATTCTAAGCCGGGCAGTGCGCCGACATTAACTGGTGCATCAGCAGGTACCAATAGTGTTACTTTGACTTGGTCAGAAGCTTCCGATCCGGTAACTTATTATCTGGCAACCTATGGTACATCTTCCGGCGCTCAGCAATTTGGTAATCCGCATGTTGGTGGCAAGGGAACTACAAGCTATACGGTTTCTGGTCTTTCTGGTGGAGTAACTTATTACTTTAAGGTAAGAGCCGGAAATGGATGTGCTCCCGGTGATTACTCCAATGAACTTTCAGCAGCGCCTGTAGGAGAATTTGTTCAGGGACCGGCACAGGGTTTTGCGCCGGGAGTTTTGGGAGAAGAAACTAAGAAAGAAGGGGAAGCTTTGGGTGAAGCAACTCCAAGCGGTGAACCAAAAGTGCAGGAGCAAAAAGGAACCGGATTATTTACTCCAAGAAATATTCTAACAGGAGCAGTTATTCTTATGATTCTTTTGCTAATCTACCTCTGGTACAGAAAATCAAAATAGTTATAGGATGATTTGAAGAGTAAGACCTTAAAATTCCGGAAATTTTTAAAGTTATCTTCTAGTTTTTCTAAATATTAATAAAGGGCCTTTATAATAGGGTATTGTAAAATTTAATACTTGGTATTATAATCTC
>JACQKO010000003.1 GCA_016204525.1 Candidatus Levyibacteriota bacterium
ATTTAATATTGTCATAATGAATTCCCTAAAAAAGACCGATCCCGAAATTTATCAACTCGTTCGCGCTGAAGAAAAAAGACAAAAAGAAGTTCTTGAGATGATACCCTCTGAAAATTATGCCTCAAAGGCTGTAATGGAAGCGCTTGGATCGGTACTTACGAACAAATATTCCGAGGGTTACCCTAAAAAAAGATATTATCAGGGCAATAAAATAGCAGATGATGTAGAGATCTTGGCTATTGAAAGAGCAAAAAAACTGTTCGGAGTTCCACATGCAAACGTCCAGCCTTACTCGGGAAGCCCGGCAAACGCGGCAGCTTATCTTGCTTTGCTTTCGCCATTAAAAGATAAAATAATGGGACTATCGCTCCCATATGGGGGCCATTTAACTCACGGGTCGATTGTTTCATTCTCTGGAAAATATTTTAAAACCGTACCATACGAATTGGGAAAGGACGGAAAACTTGATTATGACAAGATCGAACAAATCGCAAGACGCGAAAAACCCAAGATTATTGTTTGCGGCGCAACAGCTTATCCCCGAATAATTGACTTTGAGCGGTTCGGGATAATAGCAGATTCAATTGGGGCGTATTTGCTTGCCGACATCTCTCATATTGCCGGGCTAATTGTAGGCGGTGTTCACCCATCACCGGTAGATTACGCTCATATTATTATGACAACAACCCATAAGACATTGCGAGGCCCTCGAGGAGCACTATTAATGGTAACTAATAAAGGACTTAAAAAAGATCCTGAGCTTGCCGATAAAATTGACAAGGCGGTTTTCCCGGGACTTCAGGGGGGACCGCATGACAATCAAACTGCCGCGATAGCTGTGGCCCTTCGCGAAGCTCAGGGTAAACTTTTTAAGGAATATGCAAAGCAAATAGTCCTAAACTCAAAGGCTTTAGCAAAATTTTTGATCAAAAATAGTTTTCAACTCGTCTCGGGCGGAACAGATAATCATTTGGTACTAGTCGACCTTAGAAATAAAGGCGTCAATGGCGCAATTGCCGCCTTTGCCTTAGAAGTCGCAAATATTGTTGTCAACAAAAATGCAGTTCCAAATGACACTATGCCCCCATTCTACCCCTCAGGTATCAGGCTCGGAACGCCTGCAATAACAACACGGGGGATGAAAGAAAAAGAAATGGTTAAAATAGCCGAATGGTTTAAGATGGTCATCGAACAGGTTCAAAATACAAAACTGCCAACTAAAAAAGAGGATCGAACAAAATATTTTTCAAACTTAAAGAAGGAATTGGTAAAAAACCGCGAACTCTTAAAAATCGCCGCCGAAGTTCGTTCCTTCACCTCCAACTTCCCTTTACCCTGAAATGTTGCAAATCAAATAACGATAGGTATATACTATGGCCGACAAAGTAGATGGTTATTTCTATGAAGCGCAAGTCAGACATACTTAGAAAAACTAACGAAACAAAAATCGCCGTTTCCTTAAATATAGATGGCTCTGGTAAAAGAAAAATAGATACTCCAATAGGTTTCCTCAACCATATGCTTGATTTGTTTGCTAAACACGGGTTGTTTGACCTCACTATTAAAGCAATGGGCGACACGCATATTGACGAGCACCATACGGTTGAAGACATAGGCATAGCTCTGGGAGAGGCTTTTTCAAAAGCATTAGGTAACAAGATCGGAATAAGACGCTACGGATTTTTCATCCTTCCCATGGACGAGACGCTAGCCACCGTGGCTGTAGATTTTTCCGGCCGCTACGCATTTCAGTTTAATTGTTCATTCCTGCGAGAAAAAGTTGGTGATTTAAGCACCGAGCTTGTATCGCATTTCTGGGACGCTTTTGCTCAAAATGCAAAAATTAACCTGCATATAAAGGTTGAGGACGGAGGAAATGATCATCATAAAATTGAGGGAATATTTAAGGCGGCGGCTCGCGCAATCCGCATGGCAACAGAAATTGATCCCCGAGCAAAGAAGGATGTCCCTTCAACCAAAGGACGGCTCTAGGCTGGACTCTTAAACTACTCTGTTTCCCCTTCTGCTCCCGTACCCTTTAAGCCAATTGTTGTCCCGGCTCTATAGGGACATGGCGCCAATGATTCGCGCAGAGCTTCTCCAAAGGCTTTGAAAGTTGCTTCCCAAGTATGATGGCTGTCTTCTCCTGATAAAAATTGCATATGGACCGCACATCCTGATCCTTGAGCGAATCCCTCAAAAAATTGTTTTAAATTTGTGCTTAAGATATCTTCGGCGTGCTCAAGTCTTATTCCCGCAACGTCTCCATGGGACAAGGCCTTGGCACGACCATCAAACGCAAGTGTTACGACTACCAATGCCTCATCAATGGCAACGGCATAAGAACCTCTTTCGTTAACTCCCTGCGCTTGTCTAACGTCAAGCATTTCACGGATAGCCCTACCTAAAGTTAAACCGACATCCTCAGTTCTTACATGATCCAATGCCTCAGCATGCGTTTCTTCAAATGAGACATCAAAATTTAAGCAGGCTCTTGAAGCAACACCTTCAAGCATGTGGTTAAAAAACTTATTTCCCGTTTGAATCTTGTAGGAACGCCTTTTGTCGTCTTCGACTTGTACGCTAACCCTTGACTCGAGTGTTGTACGGACAATAGACACTGCTTCCGACGAAGCATTTTTTACATCAACTCCCAATCTTCTCTCTTGTTCTACCATAATAAGCTAGTTATTTATCAATCTTTGCTTAACACTGTTCCAGTGAGCATCTAGTCCTTCTACTTCAACGATAGGTTCCATAATTTGGGCAAGATGTTCAAGGGCCTCTCTCGTAACATGTTGTATTTCAGTTGACTTCATAAAAGTCTCTACTCCAACCGATGAAAATACCCTTGCTCCTCCACCTGTTGGGAGGACATGATTGGCTCCCGTTGCATAATCGCCCAGGGCTTTTGATGTGAAATCTCCTAAGAAAATAGAGCCTGCGTTGTTAATTCCCTTGGCCAAATTCTCGGGATCCTTTGTCATAATTCCTAAATGTTCGGGAGCGTATTCATTTGCAAATCTTACCGCTTCCTCCTCATCAGAAACCAGAATTATTGCGCTATATTTTGAAAGAGATTGGCTAATAATGTTTCGCCGGCTCAAAGACTGGGTTTGTCTTTCGATTTCTTTTTGTGTTTCTTGCGCAACCTTTTTACTCCATGTAACCAACACTCCGGCTGCATCAGGAGCATGTTCGGCAGCAGATAAAATGTCGGCGGCGCAGAAGACGGGATTTGCTTCTTCGTCTGCAAGAATAACAACCTCGGAAGGTCCGGCCGGCATATCAATTCCGACATCCCCAAAAACCGAAAGCTTAGCAGCCGTTACATGTGCGCTGCCTGGTCCCACAATTTTATCAACAGGCTTTATGGTTTCGGTCCCGTAAGCAAGTGCTGCAATGGCGGCTACGCCCCCGATTCTGTATAGCTCGTCTACTCCTGCTTCTTTTGCGGCGACAATGACCTCGTAGTTCTTCCCTCTCGGAGGAGTAACTCCCACAATTCTTTTTACTCCCGCAAGTTTTGCAGGTACCGCCAAAATCTGCATAACTGTTGGGTAAGACGCAGTACCTCCCGGCACATATAAGCCAACCGAATCAATGGGCGTCTTCTTTTGCCCCAGTCTCACACCCGGAATTGTTTCGACTTCCCACTGTATGTTAATATTTGCCAACTGTGCTTCATGGAACCTTTTTGAAAGTTCAATTTGTTGTCTTACTGCTTCTAAAAAAAGGGGGTCTGTTTTCTCGTAAGCTTCATCTACGTCATCCTGCGAAACTACAAGCTTTTCTCTTGTTAATCTTGCCCCATCAAACTTTTCTAAATACTCAAGAACTGCTTCATCTCCGTAAGCGCAAACATCGGCGATAATAGGCAATATTTTCTTTTTTGCCTCACCTATATCCTCGCGCGAGCGGCGAATTATTCTCTTTTTATCTTGAGGACTCATTGTCCCAAGCTCATAAAGTGGTATTGCAAACCGCCCAGTTTCACCTTGATCTATTTCTCGTATCATACAGTAGTAACTTTAGAACTGCCATTTTCTTCTCTGCCTTGAACGTCATAGGAATATCGGATTATTCCTTCGCTAGTATTCGAATTAGTGTCAATAAAGACACCTTCCTCTTGCGCCAACCGCGCGAACGCCATATGCTTCTCATAACTTGCGCCATGCACCCCAATCGCACTGAGTTCAACATTAACACTTTGATCCGTAAGAATTTTTCTCGCATTAATAAACGCTCTTACTCCGGAGGGGGAATCTTCCACAACTACAAGCTCCAAAGTAGCTTTGTTTCCGATAAAAGGCTGGATATCCTCGGGCGCTTTACCTGTTTGCCCCCAATCGTAAGCGTCCATTAAAACCCGCATATCTGTCCCTCCGCGAAGGCCTGATAGAATGGTGGCAAGAGCTTGCGTAGGATTCGGCTTAGTTAAGCTTTCTACCGAGACTTTAGTCATTCTAGCAAGCCACTCCATGGATCCCATACTGACTATTCCAATGGGTTCTCCTATTCTGCTTTTCTTAACGGCAAGTTCCGCCTCCGGTGGATATCCGTCAACACGTTTTCTTTTGTAGTCATACGGCGGCAAACCCGGTCTTCCGGTATAAATAACAACCATACCGCCCTCTCGCGAAATTTTCTCAAGCTCCTTTCTTCCCTTATCGCCGATTAGCGATTGATCCTTTGTTATTATTAACGATTCTTCTGCTCCTGTCAGACTTGGTCTGCCATAGGTCTCCTCAAAAGTCTCCTTTCCCAATACATACTCTTGAAAAATGCTGGTAACTTCATTTTTAAATGGGTCGCGGGTTTGAGATAAAGTCTTTGTGATGTCTTGCATGGTCTCGATCGTTACCCCTCGATATTCCTTAATGATCCATGCTAAGATTACTTCCGGCGGATGACTTTGCGGACTTGAACTATTTCGGAAAGCATCCAGCGCTTCACCATTAGAAACATTTATGCCTGCCTTCTTAAGCTTCATCAGGGACACTATAATTGCCGAGACGTCCCAAGGATCATATATCCCTTCTGCTTCAAAATGGTTCATGTTGCGGCCGGGAGTTTTATTTCTACCGTAAACCAAAAAATCTTCCGGATTGACACCTATTTGTTCGGCAAAGAAAGTAATGGTCGATCTGACGGCTTGCCTGTATGCTAATGGATTAACCAATACACCATCTACGTCCAAGGCTATAATCGTATTCTCAAAAGGCCTCGGCTCAAACTCCTCTGCTCTATTTTCGACTCCTCCGTTATTTGTTCGTGCTTCTGGATTTACCATAGATTTTAGCTATTCTCCCCTATTTAAGGGGAGTTTATTTTTAGTTCGTCAGAGTATATACTTTTTTTTGACTCTAGTCAACATTATGGGCTTAGCAAAAATAAAGTTTTTATGTTAACATTGGAATTGTAAAATTTCAAAATTCCATGCAGAAGATATTGCCCCGCTCAAATCTCTTCAGAAAACCAATCTTAGACATGTACCCATATGTCGCGCCGCTTGAAGGCAGAATGGGCAAAGATTATCTCCGCTTAGATTTTAATGAAAGGACTATCCCGCCTCACCCGCGCGTCTTGGAAGAACTGGCAAGATATATAGATAAAGGTAATCTCGAGCTTTATCCTGAGTACGGAAACTTAAATGAAATAATCGCGAATTATATAGGCGTTGACACTCAAGAGATTGTCCCGACTGTTGGTTCGGATCAGGGAATAGACATAATTACTCGTGCTCTTGTTACTGATGGAGATAAAGTTATAATTCCAATACCGACTTTCGCAATGCTTAAGCAGTCGGCTCTTGTTCAAGGCGCAAATATTATTGCACCACCCTATAAAGGCAGGGGTTATGAATTTCCATTCAATGAGGTTATGGAGGAAATTAATCCCGGGGTGAACCTTGTTGTAATCTGTAAACCTAATAACCCTACCGGAACACCAGTTTCAAGAGAGCAGTCGGAGGAAATAATTAAAAAAGCAGCAGACGTTGGTGTCGGAGTGCTAGCCGATGAAGCATATCATGAATATGCCCCCGAATTTACAGTCACGGATTTGATAGATAAATATCCGAACCTATTCATAACAAGGACTTTTTCCAAAACTATGGGGATACCTTCTCTTCGCGCCGGGGTTATTATTTCTCAAAAACAAAATATCCGAGAGCTTAAAAAAATTAGAGGCCCTTACGATGTAGGGATGCTGACAGTCGTTGCCTTAAAGTCTTTAAGATATAAGGAAGTTCGCGAAGATATAAAAAGGTATGTAAATGAGATAATGCACGTTTCAAAACCTGTGGTAGAAAAGTTTTATAGAGAAAACGACATACAGTTCGCTCCAAGCGCGGCGAATTTTCATTTACTTTCGATGCCGGAAAAATTTTACAAATTTATGAAGGCAAGATCAATACTTGTCAGGCCAAGGTCTGATCCTGCGGGGACAGTAAGAGTAAGCATAGGAACAAAAAAAGATACTGATGTATATTTGGAAGCTATTCGTGAATTTATAGAACAAGTCAAATAATCTTCGCAACCTTTGGTTTGTAAGAAATCTTACTTATATTCTGTATTGTTTCCTCTTGCAATTTTTGAAGTTTGATGATAAATTAAGCAGCAAATATGAAAGTGTCTGACGTGATGTCAAAACAAGTGGATTCTGTTAGGCCTACGGATAGGGTTGAGAGAGCGGTTATGCTTATTTTTGGAAGAGGGATAAACGGCGTTCCCGTCTGTGAAGGAAAGAAAGTTATAGGTGTTGTAACAGAACAGGACATTCTAAACAAATTCTTCCCTACAATTCATGAATTAATTCAGGACTCAGTACATGAATCAAGCTTCGAGGCCATGGAGGAGAAAGCAGCAACGATACTCTCTTTACCGGTTCTAAAAATAATGAGTAAAAGACCAACGACTGTGGCCCCTGATACTCCGATTCTTCGTGCTCAGTCTCTAATGAATGTGAAAAATATTGGGAGGCTTCCGGTGGTAGATGAACAAGGAAGAATTCTCGGCATTGTTTCGAAGGGCGATGTCTTTAGAAGTCTGATAGGGGGGAGCATTACTTTTACAGAGAACGTGGATTATAACGATTTCTTATCACGCACTTACTACTCCACTGTTGATTGGAATGACAGATTAAAACATGAGCTTCCAGATCTTCTGAAAGTCTTTCGACAACATACAGTAAAAACTGTTTTAGATGTTGGGTGTGGAACAGGTGATCATTCTATAGAACTTGCAAAACACGGATTTACGGTTGTCGGGGTTGATAGAAGTGCATCAATGATCTCAGAGGCAAATCGGAGAAAAGTGGGCCTTTCAAACAAAACATATGGCAATGTACATTTCTGGCACAAAGACACGGATGACCTTCTCTATGACCTAGATGTTAGATATGATGCAATTCTGTTTATGGGCAACACTCTTTCCCATAACCCTGATAATTATCGGCATCTTATAAAGGCTGCTTCAAACAGCTTATCGGATAATGGCGTGATGATATTCCAAATTACAAATTTTGAAAAAGTCTTAAGAAGGGATAAGAGAATGCTTAGTTTTAATTTTGTTCCCACTACGGATGTAGCTGTTAAAGAATACTGCTTCGTTGAATTTTATGACTATCCTATTAATAAAACTATTCTTAAGTCTTTTATAGTGCTTGAATCAGATGGGAAACGCTGGAAATCGTCCGGTATAAGAAATAGTCTTATGGCATACACGGATGAAAAAAGAATAGTCGATATTTTGAAGAATGAAGGGTTCACAAAAATTCAAACTTTTGGCGGTTTTTTTGATGGAAGACACTGGGACTATCTCTTTAGAAAACCATTTAAATCTCTTGAGTCAGACTGGCTTAACGTGGTCGCCTCGAACAGAAAATCTTAAGACTATCTTTCTATATCGAGGAATTCATACTCCATACCGTCCTCTTCTCGCGCCTCCCGATGGAATACCTTCTTAAATTCTGAGTAATCCGGGAAGAAAGCGTCTGCCGCGAGGTCCTCCGCGTTTATTTTTGTAAGATATAGTTTATCCGCGTATTGTATTGCCGAATTATAAATCTGTGCTCCTCCGATGATAAAAATTTCATTTGAGCCAGGTTCGACTTTCGCCTTATCGATAGCTTGTTCGATCGAACTTACAACGATCGCACCTTCAACTTTGAAATCCGTATCCCGGGAAACAATAATGTTTGTTCGATTTGGCAATAAACGTCCAATGCTCTCGTAAGTTTTTCTTCCCATAATAATCGGATGGCCGGAGGTCAATTTGCGAAATCTTGCAAGATCCGAAGGAATCTTCCAAATTAATTTATTACTTTTACCAAGTTCGCGATTTTCCCCTAATGCCGCAATCATTGAAATCTTCATACTTAAATTCTTTAAATCAACCCAATTATAGAAAGCCTTATTAACTGATTAGGCATATAGTATTTGTAGTGATGTATCAATACATGGAAATATTATCTACTTACCAATGCCACCAACTTTTGACTAACTTTGAACCGCCGCTTCTTTTCGACTCAATGTATTTTTGTCGTTCTTTCTCAAGATGTTTTCTAACCCTCTCTACTGCAAGTTTTAGTCCGCCCTCGCCGCCCTCAAGTATAGATTTTACTCTTGAAACTGTCTGAGTACTCGTTTTTGATTTTCTGGAGATCCATCGAATATCATAGCCAACTGGATCCATTACTAGATTAGCTATATGCCAACGCCTTTTGATCATCCGAAGTTCCGAGCGAGTCAAAATGTCTCTTAGGAAAAGTTTTATTTCTTGAGTACTTTTAAGAGAATTGAATATTTCGTAAAGAAAGTGAATGTCCCTAAAATAAGTCTCTTCATCAACTTCGCTCTTGGGCTTTGACATAATTAAAAATTTAGCACATTTGTAGTGATGTATCAATACATCAAAACGGAAGGGTCTATTCGGATTTTAGCGCAGCGCGGATAGCATCCAGGATATTTGGTAAAAGCTTCTCCTCTTTTCCCAGTTGTTTGATTTCCTCAAGGCTCAACCAAACAGGAGTAGTTTCCAAACTTGCTCTAATCTCTCCTTCAAATTTTAATACTTTAAAAACTCTCCACCCACAATGCATTATCGAACCGTCTTTTCTATTAAGATCGGCGATATAGTAATTTCCAGGAAACTCCCTAAAATCTTCTGATTTTGCCGTGAGTCCGGTCTCCTCCGAAAACTCCCTCTCCGCTGCTTTAAGCTCTGATTCTTCTCCTCCTACTCTTCCCGAAGGCAATCCGTATGTTCCCGTTATATGCCCTGCTCCTTCCTCATGTCGAACTAAAAGAAATTTACCACCACGAACTGCAATCGCCGCAACAGTAGGAATTAATTTTCTCATTTTGATTTAGAAACCGCCGACTACTGTTACTTCCGCTTTTATTGGATCATAAGGATTGTAGCCGACAAGTTCGAAGTCTTCGATTTTGAAGTCGTCGATACTTTTTACTTTTGGATTTATTTTCATCTTGGGAAAGGTACGAGGTTTCCTCTTTAATTGTTCGCGAACTTGTTTGAAGTGGTTGCTGTAAAGATGGACATCGCCAAAAGTCAAGATAAACTCACCCGCTTTTAATCCCGTTACTCGAGCAAGCATCATGGTCAGAAGTGAATAGCTTGCGATATTAAAAGGAACACCAAGGAAAAAATCAGCGCTCCTCATGTATAAATGGAGAGATAGTTTTTTATTACGAACATCCAACTGAAACAGGGTGTGGCAAGGAGGTAAAGCCATTGATTTACCGGGAAGCGCCATCTCATAAATAAACTCCGGGTTCCAGGCAGAGATTATGATATGCTTACGAGTTGGGGTTTTTTTTAATTTTTCGATTGCCCATGAAAGTTGATCTATAGTTCTTCCGTCTGAAGTTCTCCACCTTCTCCACTGAACCCCATACACATTGCCTAAATCCCCCCACCTCCGAACAAAAGGGTGATTGGGGGGTAATTTTTTAAGCTTTTCTATAAATTCGTCTTGAGTCAAAATTTCTTTACCCTTTTGTTCGGAATTTCCAATTTCCAATTTCCAATTTCCAATTTTTCTCTTTTTATTTGATATTTGATATTTGATATTTGATATTTGGGCTACTTTGTAGCCCTTATACGCCCATTCGTCCCAAATATGAACGTTCCTGTCAACCAGATAC
>JACQKO010000068.1 GCA_016204525.1 Candidatus Levyibacteriota bacterium
GGATTCTGATCACAAAAGTTTCGGCAGGTTGCCTCGTCTGTACATCCTCCGGGACCTGAGAATGTCCCTCCGCCTGGTGCAAATGGAGAACATTCTGTAAAGTTAGCAGGGTCACTGCAATAAGCAGAGCAAGTGTCAGGGGTATTACAGCCACCCGGGCCTGAAGTTTCTGTTCCCCCAATAATCCCTACTTGATCAGCAAAGTTACTACAAGCCGTGGCGTTTGCAGGATCAGCACAGAAACTTTGACAAGACTCAGGTGTGTTACATCCTAACACTTGTTGCGCCTGATCAATGATCTCGGGAGTAGGCCAAACAGAACCAGGATCAATACCTTCTGTGTATCCTCCAGGAATTTCGTTTCTTTTTGCAAAAGCGCTACATGCATCATAATTAGCGGGTTGCGCACAAAAATTAGTACAACTTTCGGTTGAGTTACATCCAAGTTCATTCTGAGCATCCTGCCAAAATTCATCTCCCGCATACTGTGTTTCGTCATCTCGGTAAAACCCATTTTCCTTAGCAAAATCAGCACAGGCGTTGTAATGAACTGGATCCTCACAATAGGAAGCACAAGCGGCCTCGCTGCCACACCCTCCAAGATCTTCAATTGGAAATTCAAAAGTTGTAGCAGGCGCTCCCGCGGTACCGGTAGGCGCTGGAGTCTCTTGGGCAGGTGATGGACTTTGAGAAAATGCAAACCTACTTGACGCAATTGACACGACAACAAGTGCCAGCGCCAAAGATAAAAGAATAATGATCTTATTTATATTTACTCTTAATACACTGCTCATCTATTTGTTACGAATGGATTCTTATATTTATCAAATGGATTAACATACTGTGTATTTTTATCAAATGGATTCTTATATGTTGTCTTAAGTTCTACTTTTGGTCCCCTTTGAAGTGACGGCAGAGGTTTTTTGAGAACTACAAAGTATATTAGCGCAAGTCCGGCGACTGCTGCCAAAATCAAAATAATAACTAGCCGCCGGCTCGAAAGTATTTGGTGCATTTTATTTGTGTCTATTGTAATTTAAGTCACAATCTTAAATATTTGTCAAGAGTTAAATTTTTCTTTTTTTGTCAAATAAGAAAATTGTTCTTTTTCTAATTCAGAAACGTCATTGATAAATAATTTCTTTCCGGAGTAACCAACCAAACCCCTATCCTGAAGCTTTTTAATCTCCTTTGTGACTGACTCTCGCGCAAGTCCTGTCTGAGAAGCTAGCTGTCTATGAGTAAGATTCCAGTTAAATGTAGCGACTTTTCCGTTTTTCTGACCAAATCTTCTGGTATAAATAATTAGCTGAATCAAAACTCTATAAAAAGCGTCTCCTGAAAGCAAAGCCTCCAAGAGCATAAAAAATCCGTCAAAACCTAGGTAAATTCTTTTTAAAAGATCAAAAAGTACAGCCGGATTTTTATTTATAAACTTCTTAAAATCTTTTTTAGGAGCAAAATAACCTTGTGTCTCTGTTAATGAATCGAACGTGTATTTATTTTGTATATTGAAAATCAAAGACATTGGAAATAGTGAGTATGCCCTATGAATATTTAGGGTTAGCTCCTCTTTTTCCTTAGAGAGAGTAAACATTCTAACGGCCCCTTTTGTCAAAAAAAATATTTTCCCACTTTCTGGTCTTAAGATCATTTCACCTTTGGCAAAAGTTTTTAGATCATATTCGTTAAAAAACGACTTAAGAAGCTTTTGGGCTACTGGATTCATATATTTAACTTTAAGGCACTAGGGAGGTTAGGCCGGAAAAACACTGATCGTTAAATGGCTGCTCAAGTTTCTGACAAATTATCTGTTTTTGTTCTCGGTCAATTGGGTCTCCGACTATTTGCCCAATCACCCGTGAATAACATTCGGTCTTTAAATGCGGCGGAACATTTTGACAAATAAATATTGCCTGATCACGCCCTCCAACCGAATAAAATGCTCCCGCATTCACAACTAGGCAATTGTCATACCAGGAAGCCCCCGCCTGTTGACAAAGTTCAAATGACTTTCCCGGATCGCCATTTGTAAGAGGATGAATTTGCCTTGCAACATTATCCATGCACCAGGCAACGTATTGCTCGTTGTCAACCGCCTGGCAAAGCTCTGAAGTCTTAACCATGTCACCATTATTCATTTGATAAATTCTTGCCGCTTGGTTAAGCCAGCATCCTCTTTGATATTTATCGCCAAAATAGTTGCAGGGGAAATATGGATCATCTGATAACCATTCACGAACTTGTTCTTTTCCTGTTCCCCAATCATGAACACCAAATAAGTTTTCCATAAAGGCTCCATTATGACAGGACGAGAGTGCTTCGGGAAAGTCCTTCTCTTTTTCATAGAGCTCGTCGCATGTTTCAAGAGCTTTTGGTACATCATAATTCCATATGGCCAAAATTGCGTGCCCTGCTGCATGTACGCATTGAAAGTATCGGACAGAGGAGGCTTTGCAGCGGTCAGTCATTTTAACGATTTCGGGGAATCCTGCATTGGATGCTGCTTCAATTATTGTTCCATGGTAACAGGCGTACAAAAAATAATCTTTACACTTTAGAATAGAGTCTAAACCATATTTTTTGTACGCATAAAACCCTATTTGATGAACAACCAAATGCCCTTCTCCGGTGTGGGGTAATGGGGAGTGTTCTAAAATCTCAAGAGCCGCCTCAACATCAACTCTTTCAACCAATTTTCTCCCAGCCTTAAGTCTTTTCTCTTGATCGGCGGGGTCTAAGATATCAGTCATTTCAGGGTGGTCCTTGTAGTCAAGGGAAGTGGTCTTCTCAGAAGCAGTTTTAACTGGTGCTACATTAGGGGAAAACCGAACTATTACTACTAACGCTACTATTAATAATAGAAGGGCAATAATCTTGTGAGAAAAATTCACGAGTAAAGATTAACAAGTTTATTTAAAATTTGCAATACTAAGAAGCGGCGCAGACAAGAATTACTTCGTGCTGTTTTTTCTCCGAAAGTTTTATCAAGGTTACCTTCCCAAGAAGCGACTCCCCATTAAGGACTACGTCGGTTGCGCCGCTTCCAAGCTGGTATTGCATTGAGAAAGAAAAGGCAGATAGAATAACCGAGTTCCCACCTGTTCCATCAACATTAACTGTTAATGGAGGAACTTTTGCTACTCCTTGACCTCCATCAGGTATTGTCTCACGAGGGAGTTTTATCCCTGGTATTGGAAAAGGCAGGCGAACAATAGGTTGAATTGGACTACATCCTTGA
>JACQKO010000078.1 GCA_016204525.1 Candidatus Levyibacteriota bacterium
CTCTGAAACTCTTGTTTCAACGACTTCTGATTCTTGGCTTTTACAATAGGGACACTGCATCCTACCTCCAACACCATATATAGTGCCAAATAAAATGGTAGAACACTATATCTTCTACGTCAACTATCAACTTTTGGATCAAACTATACCAATATATTTTGTAGCCTCGCTTTGCGGTAATAGAAATAAAGGGCAAAAAAATTAATTAACCGTAGGTATTTTATGTCTACAAAAAATGATCGGAATTATAAATTGTATTGTTATTTGAGGAGAAGATTATCAACAGATTTTTCAAATTCTGACATCCTCGCATCTTCTATCCGAAGCTGGTTTGAGAAATCTTTCGAAACCACTTTCCCCATCATAGAAAGCACTTCTTGGTGTTTGACAATTGAATTTTTCATATTATGTAAAACTGTATCAATATCTTTCCCCATTTTTTTGGCGTCCGTAGCACTTGACACCGCATTATGGAAATAGTTGTTGCTTTTTGAAAGAGTCGTTACGGCAAGCTCTCCTTTTCTTTTATCCGACAGGAGTTGTGCCGCGTAGATTCTTTTGTCTGAGGTCAAGAGATTAAATTCTGCTTTTTTTACCGGATCTGAAATAATAAAAGATATAATTCGGTCTCTTACAGCTTTTAAGAAATATAATGGGTTATCAGGGAGAATTCCGGGATACGGAAGGCTGTAGTCTATTTTCTCAGCGCTTTTGGTTGCATCTTGTTGGGAAGTCGCGGTTGGCGCTTGGGCAAGCACGGGAGGAAGAAAAGCAATTAAATAATAAACGGCAAAAATAAATACCAGTCCGCCTAATAACTTTTTCATTTATTTTGCCTAATAATACCGCCAATAAATTTAGAAGTCAATGGGTGTTTGACATTTCGCTCTTTTTCTAGAATACTTAAATAAGACGATTCTTTATGAAATTCAAACTGCTCGCAATATTCTTGCTTCTTGTTTCATGCTCCATGATTTTTGCGCCGAAAGCCTACGCGCAGTTCCAAAATACAAACGCAAACTACCTAAACACAAATCCTGACGTCCCGCAAAACCTCAATACTTATACCCAGAGCGTATTTATAAACATCGCAACTACTCTCTCTTGTATTTTTACCGGAATTGACCCATTAAATTCGCAGGGCAAATGCCTTGGAATAGATCCTGCGACACGTAAAATCGGCTATGTTGAACAGGGGGGAGGCTTGATGGCAATTACCGGAAATCTTATAGCATCCACATTTTACATCCCGGTATCAACGCATGATTACGGAAGTTTTATGGCATCAAATTTTGGAATAGGTGAGAAAGCTTATGCGCAGGGAATTGGTTTTCAGGGTCTTGAGCCAACACTTGAACTTTGGAAAGCTTTCAGAAATATTACCTACATGATATTTGTGCTTCTTTTTTTGATCATTGGTCTTGGGATAATGTTTAGAATTAAGATTGACCCAAGAACCGTTATGACTGTCCAAAATCAAATCCCCAAAATTATTATCGCGCTCGCTCTTGTTACTTTTTCCTACGCAATTGCCGGGTTTTTAATTGACCTTATGTATGTATCAATGTATCTTATTATTTCTGTTTTCACCCAACAAGGCATTGATGCCGTAAGTATTACGTCAAGTACCCCTTTTGGGGCCGCCGGGGGCATTGGCGGATTATTTGGAATTGCCGGGGGTGCCGCAGACACTATAGCTGGGATTGTGGCATCAATATTTGATGGGACGATAGGAAAGATACTTGGGGGAATAATTGGTGCGATAATAGGAAAATTCGTGGGTGGTGGTATAGCAGGAGGTATTCCGATAGTTGGGGCGATAACCACGCTGCTTGGGGGAATAGGGGGAGCAATTTTTGGGAACGAAATTGTGGGATTTATTGCCAGAATCATCGCATACTTAATAATAATTATTGCGATTTTCTCTGCGCTTCTTAGGCTTTGGTTTATATTGATTAAGTCCTACATATTTATCTTAATAAATGTGGTTTTTGCGCCCTTTCTTATTGCAAGAGGCCTTATCCCTGGACAAGCTGGAATTGGAGGCTGGATAAGAAGTATGGTTTCAAATCTTTCCGTATTCCCCGTAACAATCATTATGTTTCTTCTGGGAAAGGCATTTATTGAGGGCTTCACAAAAGGAACTCCCGGAAATCCCCCATTTGTTCCGCCTATGGTAGGAGATTTTTCAGACCCCAAGGCTTTTGCTCCAATAATAGGGCTTGGAATAATATTAATGCTCCCTGAGGTTGCGAATATGATACGAGACGCGCTAAAGCAGCCTGAGTTTAAATACACTGCAGCCATCGGAAGATCAGTTGGCGTTGGCACAGGAGCAATTAATATTCCCGGGCAAGCAGGAAAACTTGGAATGTCACTCTACTACATGCAACACATTCCCGGAGTGAGAGGACTTTTATCAAGACTTGGTAGGGGAGGCGGGAGAGGTGGTGGAGGGGGAGCCCCTATGATGCAGCATTGATTAAAACCTTGTTTCTTATTTATCTTTTAATGAGTTCTGTATAATATAAAGTAACATTGCAACCGCAATTAATTCCGCAAGCGTACTCCCAACGTCCATAATAACATCTATATTTCCTGAAAATACTTTATCTTGTAAGTTTTTGTACTGCTCATCTGTTATTAACTGCCTGTTTTTTAGTAGAAGAAAAAAGTGACGGGTTTCTGATGCTTCCCAGACCGGAGCAGACCTTCCATAGACTGTTTGGGCAAAAGAGGCGTGTCCGGTCAATTTCATTAATTCTCCAAGATATGGAACCTTAGTGGCCCAATCGGCGGCAAAGAACTTTGCAATCCCTTCGGCCTTCTCAAAAACCGCCTGCTTTGCTTTTCCCGGGTCATAAATGCTGATCTTATCATAAATTGCCATAAGGACTTCAACAACTTCCTCCGGTTCTCTTACTTTGCGGAGGCTCGCCAGAAGTTTTATCTCTTCTTGAGCTGCCTCTGCTTGCATGTTATTATCGCGGGCTCTTCTTGCAGACCCACCGGTTGGACCAAGAGCTGCCACGTTAAACTCATCGACAGGTGCATCACCGCTCCACAAGACAAAACCATGCCTATACTCTCTTTTATAAATAAATTCACTATCATAGAGTTCTCCATTGCTGGTATAGTCTTGAAAGACTTTTCGCGCAAAATCCTGTGCTTCCGCGCGCTCCCGAGGGTCTTGAATTACATTGAAGAAATTGTCAAGCGTTATCGTATTAAATGTCTCGCCGTTATCAAGTAAGGTTTCTCTTTCGGCAAGTAGTGCATTTTCTACTAGAGAAAGGTTCTCAAGAATTCTTGAAATATTCTGTATTTGTTCAGGCGATAGGTCTGAATCCAGACGTTCTCTTATTTCTCGTGAAACAAGGTAGAGTCTCTGCGGCTGAAGCCTTACCATCTGCTTTATAATCTCCTTAGCTTTTGTCTTTGCTTCCTCTCCTTCTCCTCTCTTGTCAGGATCCCTACTCCTTAAATTTTCAAGCCTGCCTCTTAATCGCTCGAATCTTAATGCCGTTCCAATCCAGTTAGAATATTCATTTCTATAATCCTCTTCCGATATATTTTGAGGCCTCAACCCTTGAGCCAATCTTCTTTCCATACGCTTGCGACCCTCCTGGAGAAATTTTTGAGTCATGCTGACAACATCGGGATTCTCATCCGCTCTCCATGATAACCAAGTAAAAATGTCACCTGCTCTATTTGGATTTTCACGCATAAGGTGGAACATGTCATCGGTAGACTCAAGAATTGACAGCGGGTCCTTTTCAAATCTTCTTAGCGTCTCTTCAAGCTCTTTTGGACTCCACATTCTTAAATAATCTATAAGACTCTTGCCAGACTTATCCTTATGCAAATAGGCAGCGAGCCCCGACTCGGTTACGCCAAATTTTCCAAGTAAATGAATATACGGGGAGTAACTCTGCAAAACGTCTTGTAAGAATAAGCTCGTATACCTTCCTATGCCTTCCTTTGGAA
Source organism: Candidatus Levyibacteriota bacterium (assembly GCA_016204525.1). GTDB lineage: Bacteria > Patescibacteriota > Microgenomatia > Levybacterales > GWA1-39-11 > GWA1-39-11. Next base: position 3,988 of record JACQKO010000078.1, read on the forward strand.
GCCTGCTCTCGGCGGCAAGAGAAATAAGCCGCTCATTGGTTATTAACATTCCTCGCGCTATGGTAAAAATTCTATCTATCTCCCAGTCTTGCAGGTTGGTTATTACTCGGTTTTCTACTCGGTTGTCCACTCCGGGCTTTCTAACAATAATCAAATTTTGGGCCATTATCTTTTTAAACTGCCTCTTTGTCGCTTCTTCAATCTCGCCTCTTTCAACCCTGGTTATAGTTGTCCCATCTTCTTGGGCTTCTGTAATAACGTGGCCACGTACACTCTCCGGCCTTAAGTAACCGCCGGTTTCCCTCATGTCCTGCCTTAGGGCCGCCTCATATAAATCCATCATTTGTCTGACTCCGGGCATTTTAAAAGCAAAATCCTCAAGTTCAGTACTAATCTGTTGCATATTCTTATACAAATCTTCCGCCTTAATGCTTGGGAGATAAAGAATGGCATTAACATCATGCAGAGTTTGCCTAACTCTTCTTTCTATTTGATACCGTTGAAGATCTCTTGTTAATTCTCGCTGTTGATCCTCTGTCAGATCAATTCCATCCTCTGTCAGTCCATTAATGGAACCTTTCCTAATTGTATCCATGAACTCTTCATATCGCATCCCATAAGTCAGGGGATTAAAGGCTCTATCAAAGAATTCGTGAGGAGTTGCGTCTACTCCTGCAAAGAGATCATTAAATTCCTCGTCGCGCTTTGTCCTATCCTCTAACAACTCTTTAATTTTGGTAATGTCTGAATAGTATCTTTCTCTTCTCCTCATTTGCCTCGCTCTCTCCTCTTGTCTGGCTTCCTGTGCCCCCCTTTCTTGCCCTATTCTTTCATTGACTCTTGAGAGAAGCCGTCTTCTTTCAGCTTCATCCTCAGGAGGAACAGTTGCGTCCATTATGTTCCTACGTACTTCAACAAGGGCTTCAGGAGTTTCTCCTACCGCGGAAAGGAATTCATTCGCCTGATTTCCAAGATTCCTTATTAATAAACTTGTGATGCCTTCAAGGTTTATGTCCGGGGCGGCGCCGCCAGTGGGTGGTGTGCCCATTTCGGCAAGCGCTCGCATACTTTCTCGTTCTGCAGGGTCAGTAGTCTTTTGCATTATGGGTTCCCACGCTTTTCTCGCTTCAGCGATACGTTCTGGGGTTGGTGGAATTCTTGCATCTTGAGGCTCTCGACCACCCTCTCCCCCCCGTGGACGACCAGGCGTGCCTCGGGTAGGCCCCGGACCGCCTGTTGGAGTCTCGTTTACTTCTGGCATTCTATTTATAGAATAGTCGAAAGCTTCTCTTGGTGTCAAATTTTCGTGTGTCATATGGCGCAAGTTTACGGGAATATAGCTCAGGTTACTTGATATTTACCTAACAGGAAGATTACAATTCGTAAACACTAGGTCAGGGATATAGGTTTGAGGTTGGGCAGCCAGTATGGAAAAGGGGTGTGGTTTGAGGTAAACTTAAAAAATGAAAAAGAGTCCAATCCAACCCAAACCTAAAACCATACCAGCAGCTCCAACTAAACCCTCTTCCCGACTTGAGCCGTCTCATTTCGAATCCCTTTATCCTGCCGATTCTCGATTTGAGGAGATTGAGAAAATTATTTCTTTTATAAAAAACGGCTCATCTTGCCAACTCGTCGGACTCCCCGGAACTGGCAAAAGCAATCTCCTTGGGCTTCTTACTTATAATAGAAACGCGCGGCTTGCGCATTTAGGAGAAACCCAGAAATGGTTTCATTTTGTCTACATGGATTTTTCAGAAATTAAGAAAAGACCCCTGTCCGATGTTATTAAATTCATGATAATCTCACTTTCTTATTCTCTCCAGGAGAGGGGGTTGAAGAAGGAATACGAACGCGTGCACGGGATCCTGGGAGATATTAGGGACTTCAGTGATGAATTAATTGCTTTTCAGGCCCTGAAGAAGATAATCGATTATCTTGCGATAGAAAAGGAGTTAACCATCGTTTTTTTATTTGATAGATTTGATCAATACGTTCCCAATATTTCCGAGGAGTTTTTTTCCGACTTAAAGATTTTAAGGAATCGCGCAAAGTACAGATTCTCATGCGTGTTTGCGCTGAATCGGGAGTTGTCAGATTTAATAGAACCTACAGTTTTTGCCGAATTTTACGAATTTTTGGCAGGAAACGTGGTATTCTTAAAGCTTCGTGATGAGCCGGGTCTTTCTTTTCGCTTGGCTTATCTTGAGAAAGCTGTAGGTAAAAAAATTGATAAGACAAAATCGGAGGAAATAACAAGATTAACCGCTGGGCATGGGAAACTAACCAGACTATCATATGAAGCTATTTTATCCGAAACGAGTAAAATTAGTGATCTTATAAAACTCTTGCTTTCCAAGAAAACTATCCAGGGCGCACTGTTCGAAATCTGGAATTCTTTAACAGCCGAGGAAAGGCAAGGTATTAAAAGGGGTGATAGAAACGAATTTTTGGAAAAAGTGGGCCTTATTACAAATGACAAAATCAAGATTCCTTTGTTCGAATCGTTCATAACCACCCTAACTCCCCTAACAGCCCAAAAACTTAACTATGATCCCATCCGCAATGAAATCCTCAAGGGCGATCAAAACCTCACTGAACTTTTGTCCCCTCAGGAATTCAGGCTTCTTCAATTCTTGCTCCAAAATCCGGGACGTGTTTGTGAGAAAGATGAAATAATTTCAAATGTCTGGCGCGACACAAAAACGAGAGAAGGAGTGACCGACCAGGCACTTGATCAAATTATATATCGCCTAAGAAAAAAAATTGAAGAAGACCCAAATATCCCCCGTTTTATCCAAACAATAAAAGGGAGAGGATATAGGTCTCCTTGACTTCCCTCTCCTCTTCTGCCTATCATTAATTAAGATGAGGCTTTTTAAAAGCGCTTTATTTTTGTTTGTTTTTTTTATTATTGCGCCCTCTTTTGTTTTTGCCGCAATTATAGGCGGGGGCAACCAACAGCCAACGAGAGAACCAGACCCCTGCACAAACCTTCTAAATACCGGGTCTTCTTTTGAAGGCGCAGGCTTTAGCACTGTGCCTGCGATGGAATGCATTGATGAAAGTATCCAAAAAGTTACAGTAACTTTTCACAATCTTACCGAAGATACCGAATATAAAGTCTGTGCAGGCAGTAAATTTTGTCTTCTAGATGAAAAAGCAGTGCCGCTGGTGATAGGTATTAGTAAGCTTATAATTGGTGACAGCGATAGGCTTACAGCAGATGAGAATGGGGATGTGGAAGTAATAGTCTGCGGGAGAAATGAGAACGTAATAAAAATTAATGATGATTGTGTCGATGGCCCTGATGGAGACTACTTTCATGGGGGAAATGTCTATTTGTTTAGTATAGGTGTAGTTGATAACGGTCGTTATCTCCTTTCAGAAAAGGCCGGTTTTTATGTTTCAAGATCTTACCCTCAGGTAAGAATTAGCCCAAATACAAACATCACTCCTGGTGATCTGGTAAACGTTAGTCTTACAGATACAAGCCCCCGCCCCGGCGGTGGGAAAAGAAATAATTATCAAGTACAAATAAAGGGGGGCGAGTTTTATGATGAGAAGGAGTGTTTGACTCTAGGCGTAGGCAAGGACAAAACAAAGTCCATTACATTTGGCAAAACGCTTCCTGCTGGTAAATTCACTATTACAATAAAGGAACAGGTCAAGGAAGGAGACGGTTGCCAGGGCGGCTTCACATATTACAAAATAGCCTGTGAAGCAACCACACGAGATGGCGGGGGAAGATGCGATGATCCTGAAGAAAATAAAGACCCGGAGGGTGAAGAATATAAACAGTTTATTAAGGACTTGCAAATCAGTGGCGAAGAAGACTTCATTCTATTCCCTTGCGGAAGTGGAACATTAGCCGAGAGCACAAATCCTGGCGATTGTCCTTCCCTAGATACAGCAATAGGCTCGATCAGCGCTACACCCCAAGGTTTTATAGCCGACACATTTAGATTTGTTCTTGCAATTGCGGGGTTTGGGGCGATAATACTTATTATTTATTCGGGGTATCTCTTTATGACTTCTCAAGGAGATAAGGAAAGAATCGCCGGAGCTCGAGAAACGATAACGTCTGCCATCGTTGGATTATTGTTTATAATACTCTCTTTTATAGTTCTTGAAATAATAGGCTTTGATATTTTGAGAATACCTGGAATAACAAGGTAGGGTTAAAGGGTATGGGTGTAGCCGCCAGTATAGTAGAAAGGTTGGGTTTATCGGTTTTTAAATTACCTAAGACCCAAACCATGACCATACGAGCTGCCCCAACCCAAACTTAAACCATGACTAATCATTTGTTTTCACTAAGGGTTCCTGGTGCTGATGGGCCAATAGACCTACAGGCTCCTCCCGGCATACCAACCGGTCCGGAGTTCACTATTGGCAGTATTGCATCTCTAGCTATACAGCTGGCGCTACTAATCGGCATTTTCCTCTCTTTAGGCTATCTAATCTATGGTGGGCTCTATTGGCAGCAGGCCTCAGGCGATAAACAAAAATGGGATAAAGCAAGAAGAATAATTGTTTATTCTATCTTTGGTCTTATAATTATGTCTTTGGCTCTTGTTATTGTAAATGTTATTGCAAGTGCCTTTGGCCTAAGAACAGCACTAAACCCATAACCGGCGTAGATAATTGAAAATAGCTATAGGAGAATAGAAATTAGTAATGGAAAATGGAGAATAGAAAATAGTTAAACAAAAAACCAATTTCCAATTTCTAATATCTATTACCATTTTCTAATTTCTAAGAACTAATCTCTATTCTCTAAGATTCTAACGGGGCTTGACAACTCATTATAAACATGCTCTAATAAACTTATGACGAAGATATTATCAAGCGCAATTGCTTTTATCTCTTATTCTGCGCTTGCATCCCCCGTTTTTGGCGCTATCGATGTCGGCGTTAAAACTCCTCCCGGCAGCTCTGTAGTCCCTCCTGACACAGGCGTTGGACAAATTGTAGGATTTTTGGTTGCTTTTATAATTGTCATTGCCTTCTTGGCTGCACTTCTATATATCGTAATTGGCGCTTTTCAATGGATTACATCAGGAGGAGACAAACAAAGGGTTGCTGATGCCAGAAACCATATTATTGCAGCTGTCATAGGTCTTATTATAATTGCCCTTTCATTTGTCATAATAAACGTTGTAATTCAAGCCTTGGGTCTTGGGAGCCTTACAAATCTTAAAATCCTCACCCTTCCCGAATTCTAATAATCAAACCTTCTTTATTGCTTTAGGGTCCCCCTGTTCTGTAAAATATAACTATGTTTGTTATTCAATTTAATGTCATTTCCGATTGGGGAAGTTGCGTAAGTCCTGAGGGAGTTGCGACTCTTGATTGCCTTCCTGTTGTTATTCAGAATGTTATAAATGCTTTAATTGTAATTGCGGGGATCGTCGCAGTATTTATGATAGTTTGGGCAGGATATAAATTTGTCATGTCAGAAGGAGATTCTGAAAAAATCTCAAGTGCACGTAAAACTTTAATCTACGCAATCGTAGGATTAATATTTATATTCCTTTCATTTGTTTTCCTCAATGTAGTTGCCGAATTCACCGGAGTCGAACAACTCGCCCCAAAATAATGGATGCAGTTTTCACGATTTAGCTACAATTCGCTTCAATTCTGACATATTTTGATTGTCTTGCAATGAGATTTTTCACATAGTAACCTGTTTATACGGAAGAGTCTTAATAACTAACAGATCGACCTATTGGTCGTTTTGATCTATCAACGATATTATGGATAACCACCCAATCCCACAAGACGTCACTGGATTCAAATTTAAACTCATCGGAAGCATTACTGTAAAACAATTTCTATATTTGCTCGGTTTTGGAATTTTAACTACTGTCGCTTTTATTTTACCGGTAAACATACTTTTAAAAATTCCTATGATGGTAGTTTTTACTCTCATTGGAATCTCTCTTGCTTTTGTACCAATAGAAGGGCGCCCGATGGACACTATGCTTATCAATTTTGCAAAGGCAATTCCTTCTGAAAATCGATACATTTACAGAAAAAGGGGCGTAACTCTTGCGTCATTTGAATTTTTTAAAACCCCAGTAAAAGCTATGCCTACGGAGGGGAAAAATGTGGAGGCCAAGAAAACTCCACAGGATGAGAAAAAAGCAATATTGTTAAGTCGGCTTAGAAATTCTCCTTTTCGTCCAGACGAAGGGGAACTAAAGCGTCTTGCAAGTGTCAAGTCTTTCTTTGAAGAAAAGCCTAAGGTTTCCGTAACGGATGACTCCACCGCTGTCTCCCCCGCCAGGGCGGGGTCGCAGCCGGGATCCTTCGCTAACGCTCAGTCCGCCCTATCAATGCCAGAAAGGGCAAACCCCACTTTGAGGGGAGGCTTCCCAACTCTTCCTGATGTTCCCAACGTTGTCCTTGGAATTATAAAAGATCCAAGAGGTAAAACGTTACCAAACATACTGGTTGAGGTGGTTGATTCCAACGGAATTCCTGTCCGCGCCTTTAAGACTAACACCTTAGGGCAGTTTGCAGCCGCCACCCCGCTTCAAAACGGCACTTATAAAGTGTATTTTGAAGACCCCGGGAAAAATCACGAATTTGAGGCTATTGAAATTACTCTGAACGACGAGATTTTCAGTCCGCTTGAGATCACATCAGTTGACGCTCGGGAGAAACTAAGACGCGAACTATTCGGCAATGTTGCGACGGCATAAGCTAGATTCACGCAGATTAATAGCAGATTGCCACGGATCCGCGAAAATCAGCTAAAAATCCGGGGTAATCAAAAATATGACGAAAAAGATTCACTCAAGTACTCAAGACTTTACTGAGATTGTTGATATCTCAGACGATATTGTCTTTTTAAAAGGCGGGAACGCCTGCATGATAATGGAGGTCTCCTCAGTCAATTTCTTCCTTCTCTCACAAGATGAACAAAACGCGAGAATCTACGGATACATGTCTCTTCTTAATTCTCTTTCATCTTCTGTTCAAATTTTAATTGTCTCAAGGCGTGTGGATCTTGGCAGCTATATAAAACTGATTGAAGAGAAAATATCAAACATTCAAAACCAAAAAATCCGCGAACAATTAACCCTGTATAGAGACTTTATAAAAGATCTTATTAAAGGTGAAGGACTTTTAGACAAAAAAAACTACATTGTAATTCCTTTTTCCCAGCTTGAGCTGGGAGTAGCAACAACGGTAAAAACCCAAAGACCGGATAAAAAAAATTTACAATTAAGCGAGAGGGTGAAGACAGGGCTTCTCTCAAAAAGAAATAACATTGCAACGCAAGTTGAAAGAATGGGGCTTATTGCCCGACCATTAAGCACAAATGAACTTATAAAGCTTTATTATGAATTGTTTAACCAAGAGTTCATTACGCTAGACTTTGATTCGAGCGATATTAAAAACGTCATATTGTAGATTTACGCGGATTTATAGCAGATTACCACGGATCCGCGAAAATCAGCTAAAGATCCGTGGCAATCAAAAAAATGTTTGACTTAGGAAAACCAAAACAAAAAATAAACGCTTCTGAACAACCACAGCTTATACAAGAGGCGGGTTTTGAAGCAGGCGCTTTTCAAATTCTTCCCCATGTGCAAAACAAGAAAACTGCCGTCCAGAAAGTATCTGCCCAAAAACACGCTCCCTCGCAAGCATATAATGCTCTAAAAACTGGATCCGTTTCAGTTGTAGATATCATATCTCCCTCATCAGTTGAAGTAGATTTTAAAAACATAAGGGTTGGCGACAAATTCTTCAGAACGTTTTTTGTCGTGGATTATCCGCGTCAAGTCTCCCCAAACTGGTTATCAATTCTCATTGACTATAAAGAGACTATGAACATGTCAATGTTCATTTATCCTGTTGAGAGCAAGGACGTTTTAGGAAACTTGCGAAGAAAAATTTCCGAAATGGAGGCAACTCTTGAGTCGGACGCAGAACAAGGCCTTGAACCGGACCCCAAAATTCAGGCAGCCCTTGAGGATGCGATTGGACTACGAGAAGAATTGGCTCGCGGTCTTGAGCGCTTTTTCCAATTTGGCCTTTATATAACTCTTGCAGCCGACTCTGTTGCCGAATTAGACATAAAAACCAAAGAAATTCAATCCTTGCTTTCCTCAAATCTTTTAATTGTTAAGCCAGCAACTCTTCAGATGGAAGATGGATTCAGGACCACTCTTCCAACGGGCGTTGACAAACTCTTTATAACCCGCAATATGGACACAACATCTCTTGCCTCAACTTTCCCGTTTACGTCTTACGAGATTTCTCATCCAAACGGAATTCTTTATGGTGTCAATACCATAAATAATTCGCTTGCGATTATTGACCGGTTTTCTTTTGAAAACGCAAATGAGGTCGTCTTTGGAAAATCAGGTGCAGGAAAATCGTTTTTAGTGAAGCTTGAGGTTTTGCGGCAAATGATGTTTGACGCAGAAATTTTAATAATAGACCCTGAAGATGAGTACAGAATTTTATGTCACGCGTTGGACGGGGAATATATAAACTTCTCAAAGAGTTCCGAGGTAAAAATAAATCCTTTTGCGCTTCTACAAGAAGACATGACTGATGCGCAACTTGGTATAAAAATATTGTCTTTGCATGGGCTTCTCAAAACTATGCTTGGGGACATGTCGCCTACTCAAGAAGCAATTTTGGATCGAGCAATTGTTCTTTGCTTCAAACAAAAAGGCATAACACCTGATCCAACCTCTTTCAAAAATGAGCCGCCTATTCTTGAAGACTTATACAAAACTCTTCTTAATATGGAGGAGCCGGAGGCAAAAGATTTATCCTTTCGTCTTGAGAAGTATGTAAAAGGGGGGTTCTCAGGCCTTTTTAATCAGCAAACAAATTATGACATTAAAAACCAGCTGACTGTCTTTTCCCTTAAACAGCTTGAAGACGTATTGCGTCCAATTGCCATGCACGTAGTTTTGGACTTTATTTGGAATAGAGTCAGGACCAAACTCAAAAAAAGAATTTTGGTGGTGGACGAGGCATGGTATTTGATGAAACATCCTGACTCTGCATCATTTTTGCAAGGAATTGCCAAGCGCGCAAGAAAATATTTCCTCGGTGTCACAACGCTTACGCAAGATATCGAGGATTTCCTTTCAAGCGATTATGGAAAATCTATTCTATCAAACTCATCTGTGCAAATTCTTTTGAAACAGAATTCATCAGAAGTTGAAACGTTAGCAAAAACACTATTTTTATCTGAAGGCGAAAAACAATTTTTAGTAACGGCCCAAGTTGGGGAAGGTCTTCTTTTTGCGGGACAAAACCATGTTACTGCGCAATTTGTAGCATCTCAGTATGAGTATGACCTTATTACATCGAAACCTCAAGACATTCTTGCCCGTGAGGACGAGATGGCTCAGCCCGCCCCCGCCGAACCTGAACAAACACAAACCATCCCGCAAGCTCCTGTTACTCCTCAATCAGAGCCGCCGCCCATCAAAAATCCTGATCCCGATCAAGGCATCACCGTGGTCGCAGATTCGAATCCTGCTCCTGTCCAAGCATCTTCCGGGGTAGACCCCTTATTCGGACCCCCCACTGCATCAATGCCGCCTCCTGCTTCGCAAAATCCTGCGCGTCCGCAAACACCAACCGGCGGAGACCCTGTGAATTCAAATGGATAACCAGAATCAACAAGGAGAAAAAAGAAGAGGAGCAGTTGATTACATCAATTCATTAAGAAGTATTAACGTCACGCTTAGAACTGTTGGGCAGATTGTCACAAAACCTTTCCCTTGGGTATGGATCGTAGTAATTATAATATTGCTTATAGTTTTATTTCAGCTCTTTTTTGGGGGAGGAACCGGACTATCTTTTGACCTAGACGACTCCCAAGACTCAAATCTCCCCGGCAGCCCCGGCACAGGGAGTATTGCATCCTGTACTTTTTATAGAGGGGGAGATTTTATTCCGGGAGTTCAAATGGGAAACCTTGAGATGGCGCAGTTTGTAAATTCCGTTTCAGCCCAGGTTGGTGTACCGGCTGCCGTTGTTGCGGGCATAATGAGAATTGAATCAGGAGGAAGATTTGCACAAGCCGACCCCTCTTATTTTGCGTCTGACTATGATGCTGTTTCAAGCGGTGTGGCTTATGGGCTAATGCAATTTACTCCTGGCACATTTATAAGGACTTTCCAAGTAAATTCGGCAGAGCTGAACAGTATTTTTGGAAAAACTGATGTGAGATCGGAAATAGATCCTCAAAACAACATGTATTCAGACAGCTATTTAAGAATTTACAGCATAAGAGACTCAATTATTGCCGCGACCTTTAAGGTGAAAAATGACAAGCAGGACATAAACGGTGATGGACCGTGGGACCAAAATACGATTTATGAGATCGCAAGGCGTTATTACGGATGTCTTCTTTACCCAAGCTGCTCAAGTGGTCCATATAGCTACGGGGAGGATGTGTGGAACAGTGTTCGGTATTGTAGACCATCTACTGGAGGGCCATTGGCAGCAACCGATTGTCCTATCGACAATGGAGTTATAACATGTGGAAGCTTGTTTACTCCTATTAATGGGCCCTTAGGTCTCTGCGCTCATTGCGGAATTGGTTACAATGCGCCATGTAACTTCCTGGGCACAAGGTATGCAATTGATATTGAGGGGGTAGATTTTACCGATGTAAAACTCCCCAAAATTAACAATAATATCATCAGATGGATTTTCTCCTATCAGGCGTCAAGGGGCCCAAATGAAGCAATTTTTGGGTATGCGGGAGAGGATCCCAATACGGCGGGTAGATACTACCTTCAACTTCATCATGTAGCCCCAGGAAGTCAAAAAACCGGGACTGCTTATTCGGGAGATATTGGTGCTAAAATATGTGGGAATGGTTGCGCTAAGGGCCATGTTCATGTACAACTTGGGACAGGGGCTACAAGCGCGAATACAACAACGTGGGCTGACGCAGCGCAGTTTTTCTGCAGGGCACAAATATGAAAAACTTTATTATTAAAAGAAAAGTTTTATTTTTTCTTGCCGTCATATTTGTTATAGTGCCCGCCTCGCTCTTCCTCCTCTCCATATTATTCCCCAAAGAGCCGGTATCAATAAAACCAGCCCCGGAAATCACTATTACTCCCTTTCCAACAGATGAAGAAACTCGTCAGCCCATCACCCCAGTGCATATAGAAAGTGTTTTCCCAGAAGAAAACCTAAAAGAAAGTTTTTTCCCTATTCAGCAAATTGAACTAACACTTTCAAAAACAATAGATCCGGCAAACGTGGTGGTAATGTCAGAACCTAAGGTTGTTATAAAAATTGGGTTTAGACCAAATAATCCAACTGTGTTAATTATTTCTCCTGATCCTGTATGGGAAAGTGGAATTACAACAATTAGGGTTGCGAGGCTTTCAAATGGAGGTAAAATTTTATTCGAAAAGGATTTTGTTTATAAAATAAACACAAAATTTCCCGAAGCACCCCCTCTTGGCTCTCCCGAATATGACGAATAATTACTCCTGGAGGCGGACGGGCATTATAATATGCAAGAAGTCAGGATCTTCCGGAATTCTAAAAGTTGCCGGCTCGACAGGGCTTGAAAGTTCAATTGTAATTGTCTTTTCTTGAATGTTTCGCAACAAATCCATCAGGAACTTTATATTAAACGCTATCTCATTATCCTTGCCTTTTTGTTCTCCCTCAATAACCGCCTCGCCCTCACCAACTCCTGATGAGCGAGCTATTATTCTCACTTTACCGTCAGAGACGGATATTTTAACGATATTTGCCGCGTCCCTTGCAAAAATCGATGTCAATCTTAATTTCTGCAAAAACTCTTGAACATCAAGGGTTATACTGGTCTTAAAAGATGTGGGGATTACTCTTTCATAATTTGGAAACTCGCCATTTATTAATCTCCCAATAAGAAGGGCTTCCTCATTTTCTAGAACCACTTGGTTCCCTTTTTTGTAGATATATAGAGAAATATCTCCGCTTAACGACATTGCTTCGATAATTAATCTGGCCGGCAGAATAATAGATTCCTGGTCTGAAAAAATTTTACTTTTTTTTATTTTTTTAAGAGAAAGGCGAAAACCGTCTGTCGCCACAAAATCTATAACGCCATCTTTTTGAGAAATCAATATACCTGTAAGCTCGGGTCTCGAATCGTCTAGGGAGGCTGCCAAGGTAAGCTTTTCGAACATCTCTTTTATTTCTTCCCCAGAGAAAGTGTGTACCTTTTCTCCTTTTTGCTCTAAAATATTTGGGAATTCGTCCTTTGCTATTGTTTGAAAAGTAATATTATTGTCTCGACATTTTACCCTCAGGCTATCTTTTTCTGAGGTTACAGAAACCTTATCCTTTGGTAGGGATGAGAGGGCTTCTATAAATTGCTTTCCGGGAACAGTTGTCGCCCCCTCTTCTTCAATTTTAGCCGGAACTTTAATTTTCACCCCTATCTCAAGGCTCGTGGTGGAAACATAAAACCCTTGTTTTGTTACTTCAAGAAGAACATTCGAAAGAATGGGAATTTGCGAATGAACAGGAATAACCTTGGATACCAGGGGGAGAAATTTTTCTATGTTTTCTATCAAAAATTCTATTTTCATGTGTATTGAATAGTTTAAATAGTTGAATGGCTACATGGTTTTTAAACTATACAACCTTTTTGACCATCTTTCTATTATTAATTTATTAGTATTAGTAGTAGAGAATGGTGATATCCGGAAAAAAGCAGGTATTGGTATGTGTTTTTTTGTGAATAACCTGTTGAAAAACATGAGTATATTTTGTTAATAAAGGCAAGCACCCTTTGTCTATTGGGCGACTTCTTCCTTTAGTTTCTTTTTTATAAACATAATCTCCTCACGGTACTTGTTGGAGGACAAGGCAAGTTTCCCAATCTTTTCCACAGCGTGCATCACTGTAGAGTGGTCACGACCACCCATAAGATTCCCTATTTCAACAAATGTGAGGCCCGCCTCTTCTTTAAGAAGAAACATACAAATATGTCTAGGTCCCACCAAATACGAGTTTCTCCTCTCTCCTTTAAGTTGGGTTGGTTTTATATTGAAGTAGGAGCAAATAGTTGAGACAATTGTATCCGAATGTAAAACCGCCGGGGATGGCTTGTTCTTTCTAAGGACAGAAATAACATGCTCGGGTCCAATGGCGGTCCCTTTTTCAGAAACAGAAGCAAGTCTTAATAAGAAACCTTCAAGCGCGCGCGTGTCCTCAATTTTCTCTGCAACAATTTTGGCAGCATCTAAGGCCAAACTTAAACCGTACTTTTTGCTTTTTATCAAAAGTATTGCTGTGCGCAGTTCAAAATCAGGAGGCTCTATGTCAACAGCTAATCCTCCCTCAAGACGAGATTCAAGTCTTTTTTCTATCTTTCTAATATCATGCGGCGGCCGGTCTGAAGAGAAAACTATCTGCTTCCCCTTATCTATGAGGGTGTTAAACGTATGGAAAAGCTCTTCTTGCACTTTTTCTTTTCCGGTAAGAAATTGGATATCATCTAAAAGTAAAATATCAACGTTCCTAAATTTTTTCCGTAAACTTGCTGTCGTCCTATCTTTTATTGCCTCAACAACCTCATTTGTGAACTCTTCAGTCGTTAGATATAAAAGCTTAAAGTTTTGGTTTTCATCATAGGCCCTATTTGCAATAGCATTCAAGAGATGAGTTTTCCCTACCCCAACAGTTCCGTAAAGAAAAAGCGGATTGTATTTTTCTCCCGGAGAAGATGTAACAGTCACCGCTGCAGTGTAGGCAAGTTGATTACTGTCTGAGACTGCTAACGACTCAAAGGTGTAATCCGGCCTGATTCTTGGAGGGCGCGATTTTTTAGAGCCCCGCTCAATATCTTTAACAAAAAGAGGGCCTACGATGCCCCTTTGAGATTTTGGGGCCGAAGTTCCGCTTGAGGTAAAAACAATACTTATATTCTGTGAGAGTTTTTTGTCTAACGCCCTTTTAATTAAAGAATAATACCTTTTTTCAATATATTCTGATGTGATATGGGTCGGTGAATCGATAACCGCTATGGAGTTTTCTAGCGAAACAAGAGAAGTCGGCTTGAAGAAAGAAAGGAATATAGGCTTTGATACCTCAAGCTCCAGTTCTTCCAAAACTTGTTTCCAAATGTCGTTCATATAAATAGCGGGGTTAAAGTATACGAATGTGGATAACTTCCTGTCAAGGTAGCGAAAAGATATCAAAAAGAGACAAGTAATGCTAATATTGCTAATATTCGCATGTATTAGCATTAATTAAATTCGCATGAAATTAGAATGACAATTATTCTATAATTGACCATATGAAGATTGGTTTTTTTACGGACGGATTTCTGCCCCAGCCAAACGGTGTCGCAACAAGCGTTTTTGAATCGGCAAAAGAGCTTGAGCGACGCGGCCACGAAGTCTGGATCATTGCGCCTTTCTACCCGGGATATATAGACAAAAGCCTAAATGTTATAAGGCTTACCTCGCTTAAGGTTTTCAAAGAGCCCGAGATAAGACTAGCTCTAAACCTTCCGGACCGCGCAATGCGCAAGGTTTTGTCTATGGATTTTGATATTATTCATGGTCACTCAGGAGGCATCGTGACTCTTATGGGTTGGGAGGTTGCGCGAGCAAAAAACATCCCATTCGTTGTTACTTACCACACTCTCTGGAATAGATACACGCACTATTTCTTAAAGGGCAAAGTTATAACTCCCAAAATGATGGAGCGCGCGACCAAAATATTTGGCAACCGGGTAGACTTTATTATCGCTCCAACTGGCCATGTTGAACGGGAACTTGTCTCATATGGGGTAAGGAAACCTATAAAAGTTGTTCCAAGCGGAATTAATATAGATAAATTCAAAGAAGACAAGGGAGGATACCTGCGGATAAGGCTTAATCTTAAAAAAGAACCAATATTGCTTTTTGTTGGAAGATTGGGTCGCGAGAAATCGGTAGATTTTTTGATAAAGAGCTTTAAGCATGTCTTGGCCGGCGTGCCGCTTAGCCAACTTGTTATAATAGGAGAAGGCCCGGACAAAAAAAAACTCAAAAGGCAAAGCTTACGGCTCGGGGTTTCAAAAAACACCCATTTTCTTGGGCATATAGACAGCTCGGAAATTCAGAAGGCATATAAAGATGCTTCCGTATTTGTGTTCTCATCAACTACCGAAACCCAAGGGCTCGTAGTCCCTGAGGCGCTTGCTTCGGGAGTCCCCGTTGTTGCAATCGCCGACCCTGCGTATGAGTGCGTTGAAGACGGCAGGAATGGTTTTCTGGTCAAAAAAGATCCAAAGGAGTTTTCAGAGAGGGTTCTAAAAATTATTAACAGTAAGGAATTACGAGAAAAGATGTCTGAATATGCAAGAGAAAGCGTTAAAAAATTTTCCGTTAAATCAACCGTGGACCTACTTGAAAGTGCATATTATGAATTGCTTGAGAAATATAACAAAGAAAGCGTTGAGCGCGTAATGCGCCAAAATGAGCGCGGCGAGCATATTTTTGTTGCTTTTGCTTCATTCTTCGCAACAGTTCTCCTTACTCGTTTTTTTATTTTATTTTCCAGGTCTCCCGAATACCCTCAGTTTATTTTGGGAGGATCGCAAGTTTACCATTCGCAGGCGGCTCTTGTTGTTCTCGTTCTCATGCTTGCGACATTTATTAAGAGGAGAAAAATTGGTTTTTTGGCAGTCCTGTTAGCGGGTATTAGTCTTGGCCTTATTGTTGATGAACTATGGTCAATAATTTTTGCCCATGAAACCATAAAAGACTATTGGTCGCCGCTAAATCTTTTGCCCGTCATATCTTTTAGTCTTCTGCCTATTTTTATATCAAGATTTAAAAAGAAAACACAACCCCAGTTCTATATTGGGCTAAAAGAACAAAAACATGTTAATCCTGAGAATCCCGGGGTTACAGTAGTTGTGCCAGCGTACAACGAAGAGAATTTTATAGGGGCAACGCTTAAGAGTCTTGTGAACCAAACATATAAAGATTTCGAATTAATAGTTGTTGATAATAATTCCACTGACAGAACCGCGGAAATTGCAAAAAAATACGGCGCGCGCGTGATTGTTGAAAAACAAAGAGGTGTTGCCAAGGCGCGAAACGCCGGTTTTAAGCAAGCGCGCGCAAGAATTATTGCCTCGACAGACTCTGACTCTATAGTTCCTCAAGATTGGGTCGAGCGGATAGTTGCAGAATTTAAAAAAGATGAACCCCTTGTTGCATTTGGAGGCCTATCTAATCTATATTCAGGGCCTGTTTCCGCGCGCGCGGCAGGCAGGTATCTCTTCAAAGCATTCTGGATAATAGATAAGCTTTTATCTGGCGGATGGAATTTGGCAGGTTTTAATATGGCTGTCCGAAAAGAAGCATTCTTAAAAATCGGAGGATTTAATACGTCACTCACTATGGGCGAGGACATAGACTTGGCAAAAAGATTGCGGGAGGTCGGGAAAGTTTACGTAGATACAAATTCTGTAGTCTTTGTTTCGGGTAGAAGGTACAAGAACGGACTTCTGGAAGGACTTATGGCATATGCTCCTTCATGGATTGCAAGGGTATTGTTCCATCAAGACAAATTCTTAAACTTTCCAAGTATTAGATCTGAAAAAGGGACATCAAGAAATCTTTCTTATGTGCCTATCATTCTCCTTGTTGGAATCGTTTCTCTGTTTTTTATTCTTGCAAATTCCTGAGACCAAGACTCACTATATGTTTCTGTAGATTACGACAAGCAGCGATATAAACGGAATTGCAAGAAGCGCGCCCGGAACTCCCAAAAGCTTTCCCCCAATTATTATCCCAATAATTATAACAATAGGATTAAGTCCCACCGCGCGCTGCATAATTCTTGGCACAAGGATATTATTCTCCAAAAGCTGGATAAGGAAATAGGCAATCCCAACAATGATGGCCATAGGAAAAGAAATATTTAGGGCGACGATTATTGCAGGGATAGCCGCAATTATTGGGCCAATTGTTGGAACAATCTCGAGTAACCCCGCAATGACAGCAAGAGGCAAAGCAAACTCGAGCCCAAGGATTGTTAAGGCGACCCATGTTATAACGCCTATGAATCCTGAGAGCACAAGTTGCCCTCGAAGCCATCCGCCCAGTTTATCCTCAACTAATAAGGTAATTTTCCGAACCTTATTTTGTGAAGATCTTGAGAAAAGAGAAATAAAACTTTCCATTACGGTCTCTCGATAAAGGAGCAAGTAAAATGAAACTGCAAAAATGCTAATTACTGATATTATTCCTCCAAAAATCCGGCTCGTGAAGGCTATAACATTTTCTCCAATGTTGCCGAGCTCTTTTGCCGCAATCTCATCCAGATTAACCGCTCCTAATGGGATTCCCAAAAATCTTACGTCGGGCGAGAGATAAGATGGGAAACGCGAGAGCAAGATTTGAATCTGTGAGACAAGAAATGGCACCAGGGAAAGGAGTATCAATATAAGGAAAATAACGGCGAAAAGATACGGAATGATGACCGCGAGCGCTCCCGGAACGCGAGCGCGCTTTAAAGCTTGCGCGTATGGCTCTATAGACGCCATCAGAATATAGGAAACAAAAAGGGCTATTAAAACTCCTCTAATCTCAACAATAAGCCAGCCTATACCAACAATAAGAAGTGCGGTTACTATTTGATTTTGCGCCAAAAAGGACAGTAGCGATTTTTTCATCTTATAGTTTATATTATAAGCAATTCTTTGACGTTGTGCAATATATAGTATAATGAAGCCAGGATGCAGAATCTAGTTCTATTTGATATAGACGGCGTCCTTTTTGACCCCGAGCGCTTCGGCAAATTACTAAGATCTAAGTTTGTAAAAACCTTAGGTATTTCGGAAGAAGAGTTAATCAGCGCAAACGCGGATTACTACTCAAAACTTTCAGAAAGAACCGATTTTGACCCAAGAGGTATCACGGCTTATCTCTCGGATAGATACGGGAAAGATGTAGTAAAACTTGACCACGTCTTTTGGGAGGAAGAAGATTTATATCAAGAATCACTCTACCCTGAAACGCGAGAAGTTCTTAAGAGGCTAAAAGACCAAAAAACTCTTGGGATTTTTTCACAAGGGAACGAAGAACTGCAGAATAGGAAACTCGATGCCGCAAGATTAAGAGACTATTTTTCTCCCGAATACGTTTTTATACATAAAAGAAAACTCTCGGATGAAGCAATAGAGCTGTTGCCTCGCGAAGCAACATTTGTAGATAACAAACATAATGTGGTTGAGGCTCTCCAAAAATTCGTCGACGTAATATGGATCAACAGAAAATCAGACGAATCGGATCCTCAAATTAAAACAATCCACTCACTCAGGGAGATATTAGATACTAGATAATAGAAACTAGGTCGAACAATTCTAGTAGCTAGTATCTAGTTACCAGTTGCTAGTTTATTGATCCAACCGCAACAATAATGGATCGATTATAACAAAACTACATAAAATTCCACGATCGTGGAAGTTAATGTAGGGTTTTAAAAGAATAAATAATCCTCAAAAAACAAGAAAGGAGAATGGTATAACTTTAGATTCTTTTTTCCCAAGCGTGAGGCCTGCATAGGACAAGAGCATTGTCCTTGTCATGTACAAATATTTCAATTTTAAAACCAGCCCTTGCAAACAATTCGAATGTATCATCTTTTGTGAATCGTCTCGAAATCGCTAGTCTTATTTTTTGTCCTTTACCAAACCGAATCGGATTTCCCCCGAAAATCTTACCCCAGTTTTTGATAAATTCTAGTTGACATTCGAGCTGACGTAGGGCGGCGTTATAAGTCCAATATATTTTTGCGTCTTGTCTCCCTATTCCAATTTTTTCTGGTACTGTCCACAGAAGATCAATCGCTTTTTCATTATATGATGCAATAGGGATATTTTTAGGATTGTAAAAAGCCATCCCAACAAATAGAAGATCTTGTGAGCTCATTCCATCCCGAAGGTTTATTAGTACACGGTGCGCATCCGAAAGGTTACCTATGGTGTTGCCTAAGAAGAGAATTAGATTATTATGTTGATATCGTCTATTTAAATAGTATGTTGTATTGGAGATGCTTCCGTGTTCAAAGTCATCTATAAATTGTTCATAAGCGAGTTCGGGGTGAGCAATTTGCATTGTCTGACCTGCAAGATCGAGCATTCGAGGAGAAATATCAAGACCTGAATAAGAAGAAACCTGCTTTGTAATATTAGAAATGAAGAAAGCAGCTTTCTTTCCATCTCCACAGCCTATATCGAGTAAGTTAAACCTCCTATTTTTAAGAAAATCGGACAGCCTCTCTTTATATTGATAAATTATTTCAACTTCAGATCCACCTGCCACTTCGGGCGCAGATATTGCAACATAACGATCGGCGCCCTCTCCCAAGTATTCAAGCTTGAGCGGGATTTCGCGTCTTCCAACTAAAGCCGTTATAAGTTCGGCCTCTTGGCTTTTTGTCAGAAATTGAGTTTGCGCCTTTTTACTTTCTACGAATTTAATAACATCAGAACGCAATACTCGCCATTCTTTGCCGATTTTTGAGGCTGGGAATTTGCCGCCGCGCGCCCAGCGGTAAATAGTGTTTGGATCAACCTGCAAAAGCTTTGCCGCCTGTTTAATTGTAAGTATCGGTCTTTCCATTTATACGGTATTATACAATATCATACTTTAGTGTCAATAATTTCTTTGTACTTTTGCGCCGCCAAAAGTACCAAAAGCTCTCGCTTTTTATTCTTTGTACTTTTCTGTCGAGAAAAGTACCAAAAGCTCCCGCCTGTGCTCCTCATGCTTTGCAAATCTTCCTCGCTCACTAAAAGGTCCGCGATTCGGAACTATTCGTTCCTCACGCTTTCACCTTTTGCCTTCAAGGCCGTTCACTCGTCGCTTTTCCATGCATTCCGGTGCAACGGCGGTTTTATTGACTTATCGGCCGCTCCAAATGGCGAAATTTAAGGCTGTGACAAACAGCACATTTCCTAGAAGAGATAGAAACCAGCCAATATATATTGGGGGAAAATCCTAGTAGCTAGTATCTAAGTCACTAGTTGCTATAATTATCCTATGGTTATTCTGGGGGTAGATCCGGGCATTGCCCGTACCGGTTGGGGAATCATCGAAAAAACTCAAAACTCAAAACTCAAAACTCAAAACTTTGGGTGTATTGAAACAAAAGCGGGGCTACCTATCGAACGTCGTCTACAAATAATTCGGGAAGAATTGGTTCGAATAATAAAAAAGTATAAACCGAACTCTCTGGCAGTTGAAGAGTTATTTTTTAATACAAATGCCAAAACAGCCTTAATTGTCGGTCAGGCAAGAGGAGTCATGATTGTAACAGCAGCCGAACTCGGTTTGGAAGTTTTTTCCTATACTCCACTCCAAGTGAAAACCGCAATAACAGGATATGGGCGTGCTGAGAAAGACCAAATGGGGAAAATGGTAAAAATGCTTTTGGGTTTGGATTCGATCCCAAAACCTGATGATACTGTCGATGCCCTTGCCTGCGCAATCACCTGCGCATTCTCAAATAAGCAACTGAGGTGAGAAGCCAACTTCACACATCGATTGTTATGCTATAATCGTTTTGCATGATTGGGTATCTTGCTGGGACCGTAATAATTCGAGATGATCCATATTTAATAATTGACGTTAGTGGTGTTGGTTATAAGATTCATGCGGCATCAGATGTTCTTTCTTCGGTTGGCGAACTTGGTTCGTCCCTCAAACTATTTACTTACACTCATGTCCGTGAAGATGCGCTTGAGCTTTATGGATTTCCAAAATACCAAGACCTCAAACTATTCGAATCCCTAATTAATGTTTCAGGGGTTGGGCCAAGGACTGCGATTGGAATTTTTGCAATTGGGGCAGGCGATGAGATTATCAAGGCGATAATTGATGCGGATGTTTCATTCTTTTCCGGTGTTCCTCGTCTTGGGACAAAAAATGCTCAGAAAATTATAATTGAACTTAAAAATAAAGTTGGCGGCGAAGATCTTGATTTATCGGGAGCCCCGAATGGAGCAAGAAGCGAGCTAACGGCTGTCCTCAAAACATTCGGGTTCACTTCAAAAGAGATAAACGAAGCGGTTCGAAACATTGACCGTTCGGTGAGCGTTGAAGAACAAATTAAGATGGCACTCAAATACCTAGGGAAATAGCTAAATAGCTGGATGGCTACATAGTTTAAAACTATTCAACTATTTTAACCATTATAACTATGCCTAAAACTAAGGGTTCGATTGTTGATCAGGAGACAACCCCTGAAGAGGAAGTAATTTTTACTTCGCTTAGAGTTTCAGAGTGGGGAGATTTTGTGGGGCAAGAGCAGGTCAAGCGCTCTATCAAGATAGGAATCAGCGCTGCCAAAAAAAGAAAAGAGCCTCTTGAACATGTGCTTCTTTATGGGCCGCCCGGGCTTGGCAAAACCAC
>JACQKO010000074.1 GCA_016204525.1 Candidatus Levyibacteriota bacterium
CGTATCTTGAATGGCAACAATTGGGATGGTGTATTTTCTTACATCTCAAAAGACGATTGTACTGTTATCGGCGCGCCAATACGATTTAATCAGCATATTATTGACGAAATCGTGATTCCCGCTTTAGATGTTATTAACGAAGGATATACCACCAATAATCCTAACGTAGCCCCCCTTCCCCCAATAGTCATCTTCTCCGAAGCAAGACATCAGTATCAGAAGAATTGGTTGTGTATGTATTGTGAGTATCATAATTTATGCGCTGGCGCGGGATGGGTATTAGAAGCAACAAATCTCGTAACGCAAAGAAATAAAGAATTGAAAGCGGCTATGCCAAATCCATATGCGGCGAAGAAAGTTAAGCCAAAGGTCGAACAATTGATAGAAAAATAAAATTATATGACAAAAAATAAATCACAAAGTCCTTCACCTTCAACTCATAAAGTTGAAGTAAAGTTATCGTTTCCTGTTGCTATGCAAAATATAATGAATGGAAGTAAGGTTAGAAGAACCGAATGGACTGATAAAGAAGAGTATTGTCTTCTTAAAGATAACTTTTTAATGATTCATCGCAATAATAAATTCCACACGTGGATTGTATCTGAAGGAGATATGTTGGCGATAGATTGGGTAACTATTAAATAAAAGTCGGTTGGCGGGCGTTGTTAGGTAGCGGACAGTGCCCTTAAAAGAGCTATCCAGCCAGCACAAAATTGTATCCTATGTCCAAAATCTTTCTCAACGACAAACAAGGCTTCGACCTTTGGAAGCTCATATCGGGCAAACTTCTTCTGCAAGCAAACACTGGCGGTGGCAAGTCGTGGGCGATTCGCCGCATTATTGAACAGTGTTATGGGAAGATACCGCAGATAGTTCTCGATACGGAGGGTGAGTTTGCAAACCTCCGCGAGAAATATGACTTCATTCTCATTGGGAAAGGGCAGGATATTGCTGCCAATCCGAAAACAGCCGCACTCCTGGCTCATCGTCTCATTGAAGAGCGTGTCTCGGCTATCATAGACCTATTGGAAATGACGCCATACGAACGAGAAACATTCGTGCGTAATTTCGTGCAGGCGATGACGAACGCGCCGCGGAAACTATGGTTGCCCACACTCCTCATTGTTGATGAGGCGCAGACCTATGCTCCCGAAGGCGATAAGACGGAGTGCGGGCGCACGTTGCACGATGCTGCATTCAAGTTCCGTAAGCGAAACTTTGGAATCTTATTTGCAACACCGCGCATCTCTGCGCTATCCAAGAACGTCATCTCTACGTGTAAAAACAAACTCATTGGCTACTCTTCGCTTGATAATGATATGAAGCGCGCCGCTTTTGAGCTTGGATTCGGCACAAGAGAAGAAATCCTCTCGCTCCGCAATCTTGACCCAGGTGAGTTCTTCGTGTTCGGTTCTGCCATTTCAAAAGAAGTCCTCAAAATAAAAATTGGCGGAACGAAAACAAGACACGGGACTGAAACCTACAATCCTGCTAACACCAAGATTGCACCTCCCACTCAAAAAGTGAGAAAAGCATTGGCAAGGCTTGCCGATTTGCCGCAGGAAGCGGAGAAGGAAGCGACAACGATTGCTGAATTGAAGACAGAAAACTTGCGTCTGCGCCGTGAGAATAGAAAGGTTGAAAAAGCAGAAAAAATAACCGATGTAGATTTGAAGAAGATTCTCGAACCTTACCTTGCAAAAATTAAAATTGTCGAAGAGGTCGCAAATAATGCCGTTGATGCTTTGCTCGCTCATATTCAAGAATTGAATAAAATAATTGAGGCTTCGTATGGTTTGTATAAAACTATGCAGATTCCAAAAGTTAAGCGTCCAAATGCTTCTTTCGTGCCGCCAAAGTTTTCCGTTGGCATTGATGTTGGTAAAGGCAAAGACAAGACGGTTGCCGTGATTGCCAAACACAATGAAAATGGCATCACTGAAATTGTCAGTGAAGAAAAACTCGGCAGATGCGAAGCGATGATTTACAGTTTCCTTTTTAAGTATCAAGACCGCGAGTTCAACAAGAGACAGATTGGCGCCGCAGTCGGATATTCCATTCGCTCCAGCGGCTTCACCAATGCGCTCTCAAAATTGAACACGCTCGACTTGATACATCGGGAAGGAGAGAAAATACAGATTGGGAAGGTCGAACCCTCGTTGGCGATATACGCCAATGCGGATTTCTCAATCAAAGGATGGCTCAACAACCTCGGCAAGTGTCCGCGGGAGATATACGAGTTCCTGCTCGACAATCCCCACGAAGCATTCACCAAAGAACAGATTGCCGATGCCACGCCATCTCATTACTCGGTCAACAGCAGCGGATTCACGAACGCTTTATCGGCTCTTAATTCAACAGGGCTGGTGCGGCGCGAAGGGTCGAACATTCGTTTGAATCCAGAATTGTTAGAAATTAACCAATAAAAATATGAAAATAGTAAAACTCACAATCCATAATTTTCTCAAACTCAAGGATGTTGAGATGAACCCCAGCAAAACCAACATTATCGTTGGAAAAAACAAGCAGGGCAAAACCTCTATCCTTAAGGCTATCCGCGCCGCGTTCACGGGCGATGCGGACTCCACCAGTATTCGTATTGGTGAGGGGAAGGCAGAAATTACCGTGGAGCTGGATGATGCCCAGCATCTCAACATCAAGCGCACCATTACCGAGAAAGGCAACTATCTCGATGTCTCCAACAAAGAAGGAATGAAAATGCCTGCGCCACAAAAATACCTAGATGGAATTTTGGGGACGTTCAGTTTCAACCCCATCGAGTTCTTCGAGAAGAAGCAAGTAGACCGCAAGAAGTATCTTCTCAATGCCATCAAGCTAACCATCAGTCAGGATGAGCTGGCAACCTATACAGGCGAGAAGCTTACTGGTCTCGATTATAATGAACACGCCTTAGAAGTCGTTGAGCAGGCGCGTAAGTTCTACTATGATAAACGCACTGCGGCGAATAGTGAAGCTACTAAAAAAGAAAAGGCGCTTCAAGACTTAACTTCCAAGATTCCCGAAGGGTTTGACCCAAAGTCAGTATCAGAAAAACAAATTACAGACTTACGCAATGCTATTCAGACCGACAAACTCACCAAACAAAAGCACGAAGACCACAAGAAAAGTATTATTGCTCTTCAGAAGCAAGAGAAAGACCTTACTGAACAGATTGCCGCACTTAAAATAAAACTCATTGGTGTTGAGGATGAAATCTTGAAAGCAGTTGAAATGAAGTTCGATTACTCTGATGATACGACACTTGTTTCTGCCGAAGAAACATTAGCGAAATTAGAAAGTCAAAGAGATATTGTATTTACAGTTAAACGTGCCGAAGAAGTGCGTGGAGAATTAAGCGCCGCCATTGAGGATGCTGGGAAATTAGATATAGTGGTTAAAAAGCTTACAAAAGAAGTGCCTGAAGACCTTATTAAGAAAGCTAAACTCCCAATAGAAGGTCTTATTATTGATGGCGATGATATTAAAATTAATGGCGTAAGTTTGGATAATCTTTCATCTTCAGAACAGTTAAAATTTGGTCTGCAAATTGTAAGAGCGCTTAATGGAGAGTTTAAAGTTATTTGTGTGGATGGTATTGAAACATTAGATAAAGATTCGTTTGAGTTTTTTTTAAAAGAAGTTGAAGATGATGATTTCCAATACTTTGTTACGAGAGTTGAAGGTAATGGCGCTCATTCTATAGTGGTTGACGATGGAGAAATTAAATCTTAAACAAAAAGAAATGAAAAAAGAAAACATACAAAAAGGGGAATGTAGGCATTTATTTGCTTTATCTCGTATAGATATCGAACAAACTAATCAGGGAGCAGGAAGCACTGGATATTTTTATCAGCGTGTTGCTTATGTTGTTTGCGAAAAATGCGGAGAAGTAAGAAAACAGCTAATTTAATTTTTATGAAAAACTTACAACAATTTATTGAAGAAAAATTACCTGAAATTACAGAGCGTATAGTAATAGAATATGCCAATTTATCAGGCAGGGAAAGTAATAATAGAGCAAGGTTTCGGGAAAGAATTAGTAATATTATTTTTCAAGCCCTAACCGAATATTCCATCGCCACTGCTGAACAAATAATTCAAGAACTAGAAACTAATCCAAACGAAGACGGCTCTGTAAGTCCAAATATCCAACACTGGATTGAAAAAAAGCAGTCACAGTTAAGGAAATTATTTAATATAAAATAAAATGAAAACAACAAAAGCAATATGTAAAATA
>JACQKO010000073.1 GCA_016204525.1 Candidatus Levyibacteriota bacterium
GTTCGACATATGTTTTTATATATTATTTATTAGATATTGTTTATTGTATTTTCGAATTTAAAATAATCTATAATATACAATCTATAATCTATATTTGTCAGAAGATCTGACAAATAAGTTCTCCGCCAATACCTTGTTTTTTTGCGTCGCGGGTTGTCATAACGCCTTTATTAGTAGAAACTATACATACTGCGTTTTTCTGAATTGATCTCGCCATTCTATTTTTACTCACATAGTAATGGACTGAAGGTTTTGAAATTAATTTTATATCTGAAATTGAAGGCAGATTTTTATTGTACTTAAGCTCAATTTTGAGAAGCTTTTTGCCTTGTCTGCCGGTCCGCTTCGCAATAGCGCGAGCGAGGCTCGCAGGC
Source organism: Candidatus Levyibacteriota bacterium (assembly GCA_016204525.1). Lineage (GTDB taxonomy): Bacteria > Patescibacteriota > Microgenomatia > Levybacterales > GWA1-39-11 > GWA1-39-11. The sequence goes on from JACQKO010000073.1 coordinate 375, forward strand.
GGATTTTTTTCTTGGGAAACAGAAACTTGATTGACAAATCCTTCTTTTTCAAGTATTTTCGCAATTGAGAAAACAACATTCGAATATGGATATTCGACTGCTTTCTTATAAGCCTTACTTGAGTTTTTAAGTTGTATTAAAAAATCACCAATAGTATACATAAACTCCTTCCAGTCGTAATACTACCAATTTCAAATACTACAAATGTCCAATATTCTAATATTGGTAGTATTGGTATGTATTTTGTAGTATCGGTAGTATTTTCATGTTTACCAACTGGCCTTCTTGACTCCTGGCAGCTCTCCCTTTAAAGCATGCTCCCTAAAGCAAATTCTGCACAATCCAAAAAACCTTATGTATCCACGGGATCTCCCGCAGATCTTGCAGATATTTTTCTTCCTTGTTTGGTATTTTGGTTTTTTATATAAATTTTTTTGTATATTTGATTGTTTTGCCATAATTCTAGATAATAGACACTAGATAATAGCTACTAGGTTTTGCCTTCCTAGTTTCTAGTATCTAGTCACTAGTTGCTCCTTTCTTGAACCGCATTCCCATCTCTTCAAAAAATACCCTTGCGCGCTCATTATTGCCGGCACTAGTCACAAATGTAACTTGAAAGCTTCTCACTTTGTCCACCTTCCCTGGATCGATTTCAGGGAAAACAGTATTTTCCGTAAATCCAATACTCAAATTTCCCCTGCCGTCGAAAGCTTTCGGTACAACACCTGAGAAATCCCTTACGCGCGGAAGGGCTATTTTAACAATTTTTTCAAAAAAATCATACATGCGTGCGCCTCGCAAGGTCACCGACAATCCTATCTCATCTCCCTTTCTTAGCTTAAACGTTGCGACAGATACACGGGCACGAGCTACTTTTGGCTTCTGACCGGTAATTAATCCTAAGTCTTCGGCCGCCTTTTCAAGATTTTTCTTATCGGCCAAAAAATCTTTCATGCTTGAATTCACGACAATCTTTTGAAGCCTTGGAACAGCCATAGGATTCTTGATACCAAGCCGTTCTTGTAGCTTCTTGACCATTTCTTGTTCAAACTTTTTCTTAAATTCCGACATATATCCCTAGTCCCTAGTATCTAGTCCCTAGTATCTATCTTATCCTTGTCTTTGCTTATGTTTTGGATTATCGCAAATCACATAAAGCCTACCGCGCCTTCTAACAATTTTGCATTTTATACACCTTTTTTTAACGGATGCTTGTACTTTCATTTTAATCAATGGTCTTTAAACACTTTCGACATATACGAACCTTCTTCCCTTTTTCAACTCTCCAGCCTATACGAGTAGGTCTTTTACACTTAGGACAGACAAGCGCGACATTTGAAATCGGGATTGGTTTAGTGATTGTAATAATTTCCGATTTCTGATTCCTTGCCCTGCTTTTAACATGCCGCTTATATTCATTAACACCTAAGATTAAAACACGATTGCCCTTGGGATAAATCTTTTCGATTTTTCCCTCCTTACCCTTATCTTTCCCGATTAGTACTCTTACGCTATCCCCTTTTTTTATCTTCATATATTTATCCGCGAAAATCTGCCATAAATCCGCGAGAATCTTTCTCTAAACTACATGGTTTGCCAGTGATGCTATTTTTGCATACCCCAGATTTCTTATTTCATAAGCAATTGGTCCAAAAATTCTAGTACCTATCGGGGTCTTGGTTTTTGCATCTTCAATAATTACAGCTGCGTTTTCCGAAAATCTAATATATGTCCCATCTCGTCGCTTAAACTCTTTTTTAGTTCTAACAAGTACTGCTTTTACCTTATCTCCCTTTTTATAAGTAGTGTTAGGCAATACTTTTTTTACAACACAACCTAATAGCTCGCCTAGCCGGCCGTATTTTCTCTTTGAACCACCGTATATCTGGATCACCATTAATTGTTTGACTCCGGTGTTATCTGCCACATTAAGCATGGATCTGTGTTGTACCATAGTATAATCGCTGAAATACGCTGAACTTAACGCTGAACTACGCCGATTTCTGCGTTGTTCCGCGTATTGTTCTGCGTTGTTCCGCGTGTCCTCCTTTCTCCTCTAGCACTTCGACCACTCTAAAATGCTTGTCCCGGCTTAAAGGCCTCGTCTGTTCGATTTTGACATTCTGACCTATCGAAACTTCAAAATTATTAGTGTCAGCCTTAATTTTGGTAGTCCTCTTAAGAATTTTTTTATAGACTGGATGCTGAATACGCCGCTCAATTTGAACCACAAGCGTTTTTTGCATCTTGCGAGACACCACTTTCCCAATAAAAGTCTTTTTTGCCATATATTAATCGCTGAACTACGCAAAAACTAACGCTTAACTACGCCGAAGAAATCTTCAGCGTCTTTCCGCGTACTATTCTGCGTTTTTCTGCGTTTCCTCCTTCATAGATAAAATAGTTAGTATTCTTGCTATGTCCTTTCTTCTATTTCTTGTTTGGTTTTGGTTTTTGCTTTTTCCAAGAGACATATCGATTTTAAGTTTTCCAAGTTCCTCTCTTGCATCCAAGAGAAGGCGCTTCAATTCATCAATTGTCTTTCCTTTTAAATCGGTGAGCTCGTTCCTTTTCATTTCCTTATAAATACGCTCTTAATAGGCAGTTTATGGGAAGCAAGTCTTAGTGCTTCTTTTGCTACATTCTCAGGTATTCCTCCCATTTCAAAGAGCACTCGCCCCATTTTAACAGGCGCCACGTATTCATGTATGTCGCCTTTGCCGCCGCCCATACGGGTTTCGGGCGGTTTTTTTGTAACTGGCCTATCGGGAAAAATCCTAATCCAGATTCTTCCCCCTCTTTTGGTAAAGTGAGTAATTGCCTTTCTGGCCGCCTCTACCTGACGACTTGAGATATTGCCGGATCCGCGTGCCCTTAGGCCAAATTCACCAAAGGAAAGACGGTTACCACGTAAGGCTATTTTCCCCTGAACTTTTGGTTTAAATTGTTTTCTATATTTTGTTCTCTTCGGTATTAACATAAACTCACTCCGTTCGTAATACTACCAATTTCAAATACTACAAATGTCAAATAGTCCAATATTGAAATATTGGTAGTATTTGTAGTATTGGTATGTATTGGTAGTATTAATTTCATCGGTTGATCCAGACTTTTATTCCTACATATCCGGACTTGGTTAAGGCCGGAATCTGTGCATAATCTATATCTTCTCTTATTGTTGAAAGCGAAACCTTTCCTACCTGAAGTCTCTCGCGCCTTCCAATTTCTGCTCCTCCAATCCTTCCCGATAAAACTATTCGGACACCTTTTGCGCCGCTTGACATAATCTTATCAACAGCCTGTTTCATTACCCTTCTATGAGGCATTCTTCTAATCAACTGTTCTGAAATATTTGAAGCAACCAAATATGCATTAAGATTTGCATCTTTTATTGGTTCAACTTTAAGCTCTATTTTTTTGGCATTTTTATCATTTTTTGTTACTCCAAGCATTCGGAGAATTTGCTTTTTCAAATCTTCAAGACCAGTTCCTCCTCTTCCAATTACAATACCGGGTCTTGTTACATAGATTGTAATTTTAATGCTTGAGAGCGATCTCTCAATGACCACGTCTCCAACGCCGGCTGGTCTAAGCTTTTCAAATAAGGCTTTTCGGACTTTTATATCCTGTAGCACTGTTGACGAATAATTTTTTTTGCTATAGAATCCGACGCTTTTGAATCCTTGATGGATTCCTAATCTTAATGCAACTGGATTAACTTTCTGCCCCATAACTCGTTAACGCGTTAACGTGTTAACGTGTTAACTCCTTTCTTACTATTCCTTTCTGAACATTCTCTGTTTTACCTTCTGTTTTAAGTTTTAAGTTTTCAGTTTTAAGTTTGTTATCCGTTAGGATTACTCTTATGTGACTTGTCCGTCTTTTATAAGGACGTACGCGGCCGCGAGCTGCAAAATGATATCTTTTTAATCTTGCTCCTTCACCAACAATTATGTCGCGAAGAGATAAAGCTTCGCGATTTACTTTGAAATTATTAACAGCATTTGCGATTGCTGAATCAATCGCCTTTTTCACGGGTTGTGCAGCTCTTTTTGGCATGAGAGATAGAATTGACAAGGCCTTGTTCAGATTTTGTTTCTTGACCGAATCTACAACTAACCTCACTTTACGAGGCGATATTTTTATATTTTTTGCAATTGCTATGTATTCCATACTCACTCCGTTCGTAATACTACCAATGTCAAATGCTACAAATGTCAAATAATTCAATAATTGAACTATTGGTAGTATTTGTAGTATTGGTATGTATTGGTAGTATTTGCATAATTATGTCTTACTGATTTCTCTTGCGACGACTCGTCCGTGTCCGCGGAAGATTCGAGTCGGCGCAAATTCCCCAAGTCTATGTCCAACCATATTTTCTACAACTTTAACGGTTATGTGATTCTTGCCGTTGTGAACCAAAAATGTATAACCTACAAATTCCGGCGGAATTTGACTTGCTCTTGCCCACGTTTTTATCGGATCACGCGAACCACTCGCTTTTTGCGCCTGCACTTTTTTCATCAATTTTTGTTCGATGTATGGACCCTTCTTTAAACTTCTTGACATATTATTTTTGATTTCCGCTGATTAATAGCTGATTACCGCTGATCTGTGAAAATCAGCTACAAATCCGCGAGAATCTCCTTATTATTTTCTCCTTTTCAAAATAAATTTATTCGAATACTTTTTCCTCGAGCGTGTTTTCCCAACTGCTTTTCTGCCTGCGTAAGTCTTTGGATACTTCAAACCAACGCCCGATCTTCCCTCTCCTCCTCCGTGAGGATGAGATCTTGGATTCATTGCAACTCCCCTGACAGTTGGACGAATACCCGCGAGGCGCGCTGCTCCTGCCTTTCCAATGACTCTGTCTTTCCAGTCAATTTTGCCAAGTTGACCTATAGTGGCAAAATTACTTACCAAGATTTTTCTTATTTCACCTGATGGCATCTTCACATGCGCGTAAGGCTTTTCATGCGCCATTACAAATGCCTGATCTCCTGCCGATCTTGCGATTTGACCACCGCGGCCATGCGTCAATTCGATATTATGGATTGGTTGTCCAATCGGAATTTTGATTAAGGGCAGGGAATTTCCTATCTTTATATCAGCGTTCTCCCCTGAAACAATTTTATTACCAACCTTAAGTCCTAAAGGTGCAAGAATATATCTCTTTTCCCCATCTTGATAATGAACGAGCGCAAGATCACTTGATCTATTTGGATCATATTCGATTCCAACTATAATTCCCGGAATATTGAATTTGTCACGCTTGAAATCAACGACGCGCATAAATCTTTTTTGTCGTCCTCCTTGATGCCGAACCACAACATGCCCCGCCGAATCTCTTCCCGACTGTTTCTTAAGTATAATTTTTAATTTCCTAGTCATA
>JACQKO010000075.1 GCA_016204525.1 Candidatus Levyibacteriota bacterium
GAAGAAATATCAGGAGATTGATATCATTGCGATTATTAATTCGACTTTAGTATTTGTAGAAGTTAAGACTCGAAGATCAGATTCCTTTGGTAGTCCTTTCGAATCAATTACTCAATGGAAATTGAAGCACCTTGTTCGTCTAGCCCAATATTACAAACAACTCCACCCAAGCCTCCCGGATTATATGCGAATAGACGCAATCGGAATTATTCTTTCACCCAACAATAAACTAGAAAATCTTGAACATCTTGAGAATATCAGCGGATTCTAGAATTTGGTAGGTCAAAGGGTAGGGTTGGGGCAGCTCGTATGGTGAAAGGGGTGGGGTCGTCGGTAAATTTAACATAAGCCCCAAACCATGACCATACTAGCAGCGCAAACTAAACCCATCAACTAGTACCTAATGCTGTGAGGGCGGTTTGGAAAGTCTGTTCACTATTTTTGTCATAAGTATTAATCGCTAGGTCATAATATTTTCCCTCCCAATAGACCCAGTTTGGATCATTATTGGCATAAAGCCTTCTCCATTTTTCGATATCACTCATCTCGCGGTGCAAAACTTCTTCTTTAGCTTCTTCTACTCCTATGTTGTCCCTGTTTATTAGACGATCAATTCTTATTTGCGGCTGGTCAACTCCTGCGCGCTCGCAGAGGACTAATATTTTAAATATCCCATCAATGCCCTGTGCATTAAAAGCCGCAAGTTTTGTTTCAAGAACTATATGTTTTTCTTCTTTTAGAATATCTCTAAGTCTTGCGTCAAATAATTTATCTTCCTCGTCCGGTCTTAAATTGGTGTCTTTCTCCGCAAGTCCCATTTTTTTGCGAACCGCTTCCCAAAATATTTCTCCACCTTCAAGATGACGCCAGTTTAATTTTTGTGCCAAATGTTCTGCAAGCGTTGTTGATCCCGAGGCAATGCGGCCGGAAACAGTAATAATTCGGATATTCGGAATTTCTGTCGGAGAAGCCATAAGATAGTATAGCAAAAGAATACTACCAATACAGTACCAATAATACCAATATCCAATATTTCAATAATTTCTTATTCGGGTTTCATTGAATTATTTGTATTATTTGTGGCATTGGTAGTATTTGTAGTATTAGCCACTTGATTGCCCAGAATTATTGCTTCCTCAACTAACCTATTCGAGTAGCCGAATTCGTTGTCATACCATGCAATTACCTTTATCATGTTTCCGCCCACAACTTGAGTGAGTGAGAGGTCAGCAATTGCCGAATGAAAATTGCCTATTATGTCCGATGAAACAATTGGATCATACGTTACTTCAAGGATTCCTTCAAATTGCGGCTGTTTTGAAGCATTTTCTAATGCTTGATTTACCTCCTCAACGGTTGTGTTTCGTTTAATAAGAATAGTAAAGTCGGAAAGAGACCCTGTAGGGACCGGAACTCGAATGGCAAGTCCGTTAAAAATACCTTTCAAGGCGGGAATGGCTTTGGCAGCTTCTTTTGTTGCGCCGGTTGATGTTGGAATAATATTTTCTGCTGCCGCGCGTGCGCGCCTGTAATCTCTGTGTCCTCCGTCCTGGAGTCTTTGATCTGATGTATATCCATGAATTGTCGTCATCATTGCCTTTTCTATTCCAAAAGTCGCCTCGATTACATGCGCAATAGGGGTAATACAATTAGTGGTACAAGATGAATTGCCGATTAAATTTTCGATTTTTTGGTCGCCTGTTTGGTTCAAGTTAACCCCGAGAATATAAACTGATCCACCTGCTTCGTCCTTGTAAGGCGCTGAAAGAATTGCTGCTTTTGCTCCTGCTGTTATATGCCTTTGTAATCCTTCTTGTGTTGTAAGTACGCCGGCTGATTCAATTACGACATCAACGTTCAAATTCTTCCATGGAAGCTTCTCGGGTTCCTTTTCACTAAAGACAGGGATTTCTTTACCGTTTATTATAATTGCGCCAATTGGCTTGGCGCCGCCCCAGATGGGCTCTGCCCCGGAGGGCGTTTCTGATTGAAATGGCAGAGTTACTTCTTCTGCTTTCTTGATCGACAGTTCGGTATTCTGCAGAGCTCCATATACGGTATCGTATTTCAAAAGATACATCCAACCAGTAATATCAGTACTCGAACCGGCATTGATCGCAACCACTTCGACTTCGTCCGTGTGCGAAAGAAGTATAACGCGATGCGCTACTCGCCCAATCCTTCCATAACCATTTATCGCAACCCTCACCATAGAAATAGAATACTACAAATACTACCAATACTACAAATACTACCAATAGGAAAAATGAATCATGAATCAAGAAGCAGGGCTGAGTTTGACAGAAGAAACCTGTTTTGATATACTCCGCCTCAAATATGAGAAACCCATTGGAAGCAGGAGGCGTTCCGCCCCAAGAAGCAAGGGTTGTGCGCTCTCCGGTCGTCGATTCGATTCGTCAAGAGCTACTGTCTCAAGGCGCATTTATTGTTCGAGAAATTGTTATAACTCGAGAGGTTGGCAACCTTCGCACCAGAAGTAAAGTTTTGCAGTTGATTGATCTTTACACTGCGCCACAAATCTACAATTTTAAATATGGTTCAGATAAAAATATATATGCCGACGGCACCATAATGGTTTTAAGAGGTCTAATAAGAGGCCTTGAAGAGACTGTTAAGCGTGCTCATGGGGGAGCAATAGATCATTCAAAAAACACTGTTTGGCCAGTTGTGAACGGATCCAGAATAGGTAATGGAATATTATTTTTTGATGAGCTGTTGGGTCAAGAACAAGTAGATTCCAAGGTGACAACTACTGAAGTACGATCAGGTTCGCTTAAAGAAATAGGATTTAAGCCCGGATTATCTAATCGGAAGATAGATACTGCCTTGGTTAGAAGAATTGTTATTAACGTCTATCCTCATCCGCTACTGGCACTGATCATTCCAAGATTGTCAGGAAGTGTATTTAGGGCAGCGCCCTCTCTTAAAGAGCTTGATCCCGAAATAGATTTCTATAGCCTAGTAGACATACAGAGACATGGGGCAAGTAGTAAGGCTGCTGTTGCGGCTCTGGAACACGGTTTAGTAACGCAACAAGAACTAGAAGATATCTTTAGTAAGGCTGCGTAAGTTCCCGCTAAATCTTTTTTGTACTCTGCTTGTGCATGTAGCTCGTTTTTGGTATTATTACAACTTATGCCGGAGAAGTTAACAAAGGTTAAAAAATTAAAGCACAAAAGAAAGCACGGATTCCGTAAACGCGCGAAAACAAGAACAGGGAAACGAATAGTCAAACGCAGGAGGCTGAAAGGCAGGAAACGAATTTAGTTCATGCGAATCGTATGCGAATGAAATTACTGCGAATGGATGCGAATAATGTTAGCAAAGAAGAATAGATATTCGTTTAAGGGACCATTACCCAAAAAGGTTTTAAATTCCCAATCTTTTTCTGTTCGGTATAATAAAAATAATGAGGGATTGCGGGTGGCGGTGGTAGTTTCGAAAAGAATTGATAAACGGGCAACGGTTAGAAATAAAATAAAAAGGAAGATTTTGGAAACAGTTCGAAATAATATAGAAATGAATAAGCCTTTAGATTTGGTTTTTTATGTTAAAAAAAATATTTTGAGTTGGGAGACTTTAGAAAAAGAAGTAGAGAAATCGCTTGGAGAGATTGCTTCGTCACTTCGCTCCTCGCAATAAGTCTATGTTTGAAATTTTTAATACATTATTTACCAATCCAATAGTCAATCTTTTAGTAGGTTTGTATCAGCTCCTTGCAGGGATTGGTGTGCCCTACGCTTTTGGGTTCGCGATAATAATTCTGACCGTAATAATTAGATTAATTCTTTATCCATTTACTGCGGCTCAAATAAAATCTGCGTTTCAAATGCAAAAAATTGCACCGTTGATGAAAAATGTCCGCGAAAGACATAAGGATGATAAGAAAAAGCAGCAGGAGGAGCTGATGAGAATTTATCGCGAGCACAAAATAAATCCGGCTGCAGGATGTTTGCCTTTACTAATACAGATGCCTATTATTTTTGGTCTTTACCAAGTTTTAATAAAGGCTGTTGCCATCGATTCTAACGATAGTCTTTCAAAGATCAACAGTGTTTTATACTTAGACTTCTTAAAATTATCCTCTGTTTGGGATACAATGTTTTTTGGAATTCCACTTAGCGATGCACCCTCAAAAATATGGGCATCTGCCCCATATTTAATTCTAATCCCTGTCTTAACAGGAGCTCTCCAATTTGTTTTATCAAAAATGATGATACCGCAAGAGGCAATAGAAGTACAAGAAAAAATTGCCCAAAAAACAGAAGGCAAAGCAGACGATTTTCAAGCGGCTTTTCAAAAACAATCACTATTTATATTTCCCGTAATGATTGGATTTTTTGCCTTTACCCTGCCGGTTGGCCTTTCAGTGTATTGGAATACATTCACTGTTTTTGGTATACTCCAGCAGTATTTGTTAGTAGGTTCGGGAGGAGCCGCGCCTTGGTTTAAAAAATTTAATTTGCATGGAGGAAAAAAGTAAAATTATACAAGAGGAAACAGAAACGCTTCTTAAGAAAGCCGGGATAGACGCAACTGTTGAGGTAAAAGTTGCTGACGAGGTTTTTAATGTGCATATTGATGCTTCCGAGAATGCTCTTTTGATTGGAAAACACGGAAATACTCTTTCTTCTTTGGAGCTAGTAATGTCTCTTATTGTGGCAAAAAAATTGGGCGAGTTTCAGAGAATAATTTTAGAGGTTGGGGGATATAGGGAAGCGCGTGAAGATTATCTAATAGACCTTGCGGAAAGACTTCGCGAAGAGGTTTTGGCAACAGGATCAGAAAAGCAGGTTCGTGGACTTAGGCCCTGGGAGAGAAGGATTATTCATATGCATTTGGGAGAGAATGAAGATGTGGCAACGGAATCAGAGGGAGAAGAAAGAGACAGGGTCCTCGTCATCAAGAAAAAGTAAATATTAAATATAAAAAATATTTGCCTGCGATCGATAAACTTCAGAAAATCATATTTTTTGGCATTGTTTTCTTCGTTTCTTCACAAGTGGGCTTGCATTTTTGGCCGGAGTTTGCGAAGGTTGGCGGAATAAGAATTGATTATTTATCTCCTACTCTCTATCTTCTTGATATTTTAATTATTGCCCTCTTTTTGGTTTCGCTCCCAGAGATTAGAAGATTCGTAAGACACATTAGGAAAGCAAAATTGCCAAAACTACTTTTGTCTTTATTCATTTTGAGTTTATTTTGGAATTTGTCTTATTCCAAATCTTTAGGGACCCATGTGTTTGGAATTATAAAACTTTTGGAATTTTCATTCCTTGGAAGTTACATTGCTCTTGAATTCCAAAAACGCGATATTAGAACTTTTACTATTGTTTTATCCTTATCTGCGGTAGTTTCGTCTGTTCTTGCTGTTTGGCAATTTATCCTGCAGTCTTCTGTTGGCGGCCTTTGGTATTTTTTTGGCGAGCGAACTTTTAATATATCAACAATCGGAATTTCTACTGTTAATTTAGACCAACAAATTTTAAGACCATACGCTGCTTTCCCTCATCCCAATGTTTTAGCATTTTTTTTCCTTGCAACCACTGTGTTCACTGTTTTGAGACTTCCGTACGAAAAGAATTCGCTTGTTAAATTTTTGTTTGTCGCAAGCATCCTGTTGTCCACTGTTGGTTTATTTTTGACATTTTCGCGAATAACAATTCTTATAGCAATTTGCCTTTTCATCTATGCAATTTACACGAATGGCAAGCGCAATATTGTACTTGCGGTTTTAGGATTTTTAGGGCTATTAGGGTTGGTAAATATTTTTTTCTCCCTTAATATATTCAGACCGGAGTTTATCCTTAGAGGAATAGATTTTAGACAAGAGTTATTGGCGCAATCTCTTCAAATTTTTTTAAATAATCCTTATTTTGGGATTGGTCTTAATAATTTTTTTATTCACCAGTCGGTGCTAATCAGAGATGTGTCTCCTATTCTTTTTCAACCTCCGCATAATATTTTTGTTATCGCACCTCTATCACTTGGAATATTTGGCTGGTGGATATTTCCTGCCTTGTTCATTTTGGCGATCCTTTCACTTTTTACAAAACTACGAACTACGAACAACGAGCTAAACGATTTTTACAGAAGTGTATTATTTGTTTTACTGGGGACAATAATCGTCGGCATGTTCGACCATTTCTTTTTAACTCTTGAACAAGGCCAAATAATATTTTCCCTTATCTTAGGTTTATCGTTTGTAAGATTTAAGATGTAAGATGTAAGACTTAAATCTTAGTCCTTACAACTTAAAAACTTATGGCTGGGGAGTCGGAGTTACTGATTCCGGGTGGGGGCAGTCAACGCAGTAGCGATCACCGTTTAAGTCCGCAATAACTGTTTTTTCCTGCTCTTCAACGCTGTTTGCTCCCGCTTTTGCAAGATCGCCTGTGTCCTTGTTTATAAGAACTTTCTCGCGAGTCATCTTTCCCCTACTATCCTCCATACCACGAATAAAGTATTCAAATCTTGTCGGGCAGCGTCCTTCCGCGCCCTCAGGCGGTGCAACTTGTCCTGTATCTGTGCAAACATGTTTCCCAATGACATTATCAGGCTTTTGCGGAAATTGCGGCGCAGTACTCTCAAGCACTTTTTCCATAAGCGCATGCCAAATTGGCGCCGCTCCCGTTATTCCCGAAACGATCCCGCTCATTGGTTTGTTATCATTATTCCCAACCCATGTCGCAACAAGGTATGAGGGAGTATATCCAATAGTCCAGTTATCACGAAGATCATTTGTGGTTCCGGTTTTGACAGATACAGGATAATTCCCTACTCGCAGAACTGAGTTTTCGCCAAATGCCTGGGCGCGCGCGCCATTATCAAGAAGAATGTGAGAGATAATATATGCTACTCCGTCAGGCAAAACTTTTTTACCAAAAATTGGACTTTTTGGAGGTTTGTATTCTTCAAGCACCCGTCCTTTATTGTCTACAACCTTAAGAATTGGCTGTAATGGAATTCTATATCCGTTATTTGCAAAAACCCCAAAAGCCTCTGCCATATTAAGCATAGTTACCTCTCCGCCTCCAAGAGTTAGAGAAAGTCCATAACGAGCCGGATCTGTAAACGTTGTTATCCCCATTGCCGAGGCCGTTGCTATCATTGCCTCAACGCTGTTTGCCTTAAGCATTTTAACTGCCGGGACATTATATGAATTCGCCAAAGCGAATCTCATTTGCACTACTCCATGAAACCTTCTATCATAGTTTACCGGACAATAGGCAGGCTGCCCCCCCGGATTTGAAAAGCAAATTCTATCGTCAACAAAAGGGGTTGAGGCGGTATATCCCTTTATTAACCCTACAGCATAGTTGATTGGTTTTATGGAAGAGCCTGGTTGTCTCTTTGCCAATGTTACATTAACATTGCCGTCAATTTCCGTATCAAAATAACTTCTTGAGCCAACCATTGTTAAAACTTCACCTGTCCGGGGATCTGTAATTAAAGCAGCGCCATTTGAAACATTTAATTTTTTAAGCGTTTCAATTTCTGCTGCGACTGAGGCCTCTGCATATGCTTGAAGATCAAGATCAAGCGAGGTAGTTACACGAAGTCCTCCTTGTTCAACTGCTCGTGGTCCATATCGTTGTTCAAGGATATCCTTCACATAGAAGATAAAATGCGGCGCCAGAATTTTATTTTGAATTTTTGAAAATTTTAGCTCCAACGTCGCCGCCTCTTGCTCTTCTTTTTGCGTTATATACCCTTGCTCTCGCATTTTTCGCAGAGCCTCAAGTTGCCTTGCTTTGCCAAGTTCAGGTCTTGAACCAAAAGGCGAATAAAGTGAGGGCGCTTCTGGAAGAGCCGCGAGAAACGCAGATTCAGCAAGAGTTAATTTTTCAACTGGTTTATCAAAATAAACGTGACTTGCCGCATCAACGCCATATGCTGTACCGCCATATGGAACTTGGTTAAGATACATTTCAAGAATTTTGTCCTTTGAATAAACCGATTCAATAATGAATGCCAAGAAAATCTCTTTGACTTTTCTTGAAATAGTTCGCTCAGGAGTTAGAAGTGAATTTTTAACTAGCTGCTGTGTGATTGTAGATCCTCCTTGTACTTTCCGCTTAAAAACTGTTGATATAAATGCCCGTGTTATACCACGTATGTCGACAGCCCCGTGTTTGTAAAAATCCTTATCTTCAAGTGCAATCGTTGCATTCTTAACATGATTTGGAATCTTCCCCCCGGGAGTATAAGTCTGATTCCGAGATGTAAAAATGGTATAAAGAAGCTCTCCATTTCTATCATAAATTTTTGTCGATTGAGGATAGCTTGTTGATCCAATTGTTGCTGTTGAAGGAATATCTTTGAGAACATAGAAATAGGCGGCAATTAAAAATAGGATAACTAAAAAAAGCACAATATATTTCTTGCCCTTTATTTTCCAGAATTTAAGTATCGAAAGAAATTTTTGTGGGCGCATGGCGGCTACAGGATTAAAAGATTATATCAGAAACGTGCTATCATATAAACATGTCTTTTAAGACCTACATTGAATACCTCAGGGGTTTGATTCAAAGTATTCCATTTAATATTTTTGACTATATTATTTTTGTAACTCTTCTTCTATATATTTTTGAGGATATTGCTTTTGGATTAATTCCAGCTGCCGCGGGTCTTGCCGCAACGCTTCTCTCTTTTTTTGCAGGTCTTGTGCTTTATCCTCATCTGTCATCCTTAATTGTTGAAAAGTTCTCGCTTACAAAAGGAATTTCTGACGCAACTTCTTTTTTGATTACAACTCTGGTAAGTTTTGTTCTGATTTCAGGAGCGCTCTCAATAGCACGAAGAAGATACATTTCCGTAAAGTTTAGCAGAAAAATTGACATCGCAGGAGGAGCAGTAGCGGGTAGCCTTTCATTTTTTTTTATAGCCTCTTTTGCAGTCGCGCTGCTTCTTTCTTTTCCTATATCTCCGATTATAAAAGATTCAATAAGGAATTCCGTAACCGGAAGGTTTCTATTTATTAGAACGGCCGGAATGGAAAGAGAGGTACGTAAGGTCTTTGGCGGAGCGATTGAAGAGACAATTAACTTTTTAACAATTAGGCCGCAATCACAGGAAAGTATTCGGCTTAATTTTAGAATAGCGTCTTTTAAGATAGACCCTAAATCTGAAGAGATCATGCTGGGGTTAGTTAATTCGGAGCGGTCAAAAAAAGGGCTTTCTCCTTTAAGTCAAGATGTATCACTTAAAGAAGTGGCGCGTTCGCATGCAAAGGATATGCTTGAGAGAGGATACTTTTCTCATTATACCCTAGAGGGACTGTCCC